>JAHFSE010000122.1 GCA_023265895.1 Gammaproteobacteria bacterium | reverse complement strand
CAGTGTGTTATTTAATTGCACTGTTGGTGAAGGTTGTGTGGTACGTCATAATTCAGTTGTCGATGGTTGCGATTTACCCGCTCATTTTTATGTTCCATCAACTGAACGCATTGGGCCAAAAACCGATCTTTCTAAAATTGCTAAAGTGACAGCTCAAGCCTCTGAATTTTCCGAATCAGTCGCACGAACTAACAATTCATTGGTTGAGGGTTATAAGCGAATTCAAAATGAATTTTGAAAAATTAAGCAAGATGAAACCCAAAAATATTTTTTTCAGTTTCAATCAATGAGCTTTTAATACGAGTTTTCATCACATAATCAAAAAAAGGCCTTGTCACACACCAATTTTTATTTTGATCTTTAGCCATATGATGATCGTAGTGCCAAGGCATATTTTGTTTGCCCCATTCAGGATCTAAATGACAACGTTTATGTTTGCGATAATAATTAATAGCGCAATAATGCAGTGTACCAGTAAAAAATGGCGCTACTGGATATAGCGGTGTCACCAGTGCGGATACACCAACTAATGCTAATGCTTCTTTGGTATGCGGATTCCAGCGCCATAAGGGTTGCGTATAATTTTCATCTTTAAAATCATTCAATCGCGCTGCTTTATGATGATCCCAGTGCATACGCCAATAACTTTTTGGATTTTTTCCTAAACCGTGCAAAATATGTTTATGAGCAAACCATTCAAAAGCATTACCCACGAATAAGCCCAGAGGAATTCCTATCATGATGATGCTCCTATTAAACCTTCTCTTTTTTTTAAAATAGCAGAAATATTATTGAAATAAACTTTGAATCACTGAAAAATCTAATGCGCCCTTTCCTTCTTGTTTTAATACGTCGTATAAGCTCTTAGCCAAACCACCCATAGGTGTTGGAGATTGACTGGTTAATGCTGTTTCTAACGCTAACGTTAAATCTTTGCGCATTAAATCAACCATAAAGCCACCTTGATAATCTCTACTTGCAGGCACATTTTCCATTACACCCGGATAGGGATTATATAATTCTAACGACCAATTACGACCTGAACTTTGCAACATAATATCGGATAAGACCTTTGGATCTAGACCATTATTAACACCTAAAGCCAAAGCCTCTGCAGTTCCTACCATATGAATGGCTAATAATAAGTTATTGCATATTTTTGCCAACTGTCCAGCACCGGATGTACCTGCATGAAATACATTTTTTCCCATAGCTAATAAAATAGGTTTTACCTGTTCAATAATTTTAACATCACCACCACACATAAAAGTGAGTGTACCCGCTTTTGCGCCGCCAGTACCGCCAGAAACGGGCGCATCAATCATTTGAATATTTCTCTCCGCTGCGGCAGCAATTACCTTTCGTGCAGAAGCGGCAGAAATAGTAGAACAATCCATAACAAGGGTTTTTGGTTGAATGTTCTCTAATAATTTATCTTTTTCTAAATAAAGCGCCTCAACAATGGTGCTGTTAGGTAGCATGGAAATTACATAATCAACTTGATCTACCGCCTCAACGGCTGAATGAACCATTTTAGCGCCCTCACTGGCCAGAAGAGTCATCGCTTGTTTATTCAGATCAAAAACTTTGAGCGAATAGCCTTTGCGACATAAATTGATTGCCATCGGGCCGCCCATATTGCCTAAGCCTAAAAATCCGATGTTTGCCATTAAAAATTTCCTTTTTTGGTAACGATATAATTTTGCTTGGGTTTATAAATCAACCAATGGATGAGCGCCAACCCAGGGGGCATTAAAATGATCTAACACTTTCTGTCTAGGGACGCTTTTAATATTTTCATAATGCCAATGAGGTGTTTGATCACGATCAATTAAAAGCGCTCTCACACCTTCAGAAAAATCACCCTGTAATACACACTGTAGCGATAAAATTAACTCTAATTGAAAACATGCTTTTAAAGAAAGATGAGTCCCTCGCTTTAATTGCTCATAGACAATATGCGCTGTCGTTGGACATCCTGAGCTTAAATTCTTTTGTGCCTTCATGAGCCAAGTATCTGTGGTTGCATAATTCAGAATTTTTTGTGTTATGGCAATAATCCCCTCTTCATCCACAAGTTCACGCAATAAAAAATAATTTTTCCAACAATTGGACTCGGGCAGTTCTTTTAATGTCAGAGGTCGCAACACTGAATTGATGGCGGTATTTGCTGAATCAAATGCGCTCCAATTCAATTGAATCAGTTGGTCAATAACGACAGAGAAATATTCCTGTTTCATGACGCGATCTGCAAGCTGCAGGAATAAAGCATCAGCGGCATTACCCGCTGCGCCAGTTAATCCCATAAATAAACCCAAGCCTTGTGGCGCTCGATTTAAAAAATAAGTGCCGCCCACATCAGGATATAAACCAATGGTAATTTCTGGCATTGCCCAATAAGTGGTCTCGGTCACAATGCGATGACTTGCGCCCGCTAATAAGCCTATACCCCCCCCCATGACAATACCATGGGCCCAAACAATAATGGGTTTTTTATAGGTATGAATGAGATAATCCAACTGATATTCCTTGGTAAAAAATTCCAATGCATAGGAATGATTCACGGAATCTAATGTTAGTTTTTCCTCAGCCACACGTCTGACATCACCGCCAGCGCAAAAAGCTTTGGTGCCGGCACCATTAAGAATTACACAATGAATAGAATGGTCTTGTTCCCATAATTTTAATTGTGGATATAAAAGATCTACCATTTCTAAAGAAAGTGCATTCAAGGTTTTTTCAGAATTTAATGTCGCCAGCGCAATAAAACCACCAGAAATAACAGAACGAACTTCAAATAATACTTTGGGTTCTGCAGTCATAATGATGCGCTCGTTAATTGCAATCGATCGATGAGATCCATATCACTCAATAATTTTCTCGATATAATTAATCGCATAATTTCATTGGTACCCTCTAAGATTTGATGAACACGCACATCACGAACATGGCGTTCTAATGGATATTCTTGAATATAACCATAACCCCCATGTAATTGCAGCGCTTCATTACATACGGTAAAACCTACATCTGTTGCAAATCTTTTTGCCATGGCACAATAAGTCGTCGCATCAGGATTTTTTTGATCTAGCATTGAGGCAGCCAAACGTACCATACAACGAGCAGCCACCAATTCCGTTGTCATATCGGCTAATTTAAATTGCAGTGCTTGATAAGCAGCTAACGGTTTACCAAATTGTTGACGTTCATTCAAATAACGATGGGCTTGGATTAAAGCTGCTTGTGCAGTACCAAGAGAGCAACTAGCAATATTAAGTCGCCCCCCATCAAGACCCTTCATAGCAAAAGTAAATCCTTGGCCTTCCTCACCAATTAAATAACTAACAGGCACTTTAACTTGGTCAAAATGAATAGTGCGAGTAGGCTGACTGTTCCAACCCATTTTAGGTTCTTTGCGACCAAAACTAATACCCGGTAAATTGGCTGGAATAAGTAAACAAGAAATGCCTTTAGCACCACTCTCCCCTGTACGCACCATAACAACTAACACATCTGTTGAGCCGGCGCCTGAAATAAAGGCTTTGCTTCCGGTAACGACATAATTTTCACCGTCTTTTATTGCTCTAGTTCGCAGTGATGCAGCATCGGATCCTGCACTGGGTTCAGTCAAACAATAAGAGGCTAATAATTTCCCTTGCGCTAGTGCATCGCTATATTCTTGTCGCAATGCTTCACTACCAAATTCAGTTACCATCCAGGTCGCCATATTGTGAATGGTTAAATAAGCAGTAGTAGAGGTGCAACCTTTCGCTAATTCTTCAAAAATTAATGAAGCTTCCACACGACCCAAACCCAAACCACCTTGTTTTTCTTGACAGTAAATACTGCAATAACCTAACTGCCCTGCTTGCTTAATCACATCCACAGGGAAAAAAGCGGTTTGATCCCATTCTGCTGCATGAGGTGCTAATTCTTTTTCCGCAAAATTGCGCGCAGCATCAATTAAAATTTTTTGATCTTCATTCAGGCAAAAATCCATAAGTATTCCTAGGCGGATTTAAATAACAAGTTGGTTGCATTAATCACAAAAACCACCCCGCCTCTTCGAGGCACCCCTCCTATGGAGGGGTGTCAGGCTTTAGCCTGACGGGGTGGTTAAAATATTCCTTCATTATTTCAAATGAATCGTCATATTCGGCGCAACTTGATCAATATCGGATTCTAACCAACGGGCAGTAATGGTTTTTGTTTCCGTATAAAAACGTACCGCTTGTTTGCCATAAGCATGCAGATCACCAAAGAAAGAGCGTTTCCAACCGGTAAAAGAAAAGAAAGGTAAAGGCACAGGGATAGGAATATTAATGCCCACTTGTCCCACTTGAATTTTTTGTTGGAAATGTCGCGCAGCAGCGCCAGAAGCGGTAAAAATAGAAGTCCCATTACCAAAAGGGCTATTATTAATTAAGTCAATGGCTTCTTCTAAATTTTTCGCTTGCATACAACAAAGTACAGGGCCAAAAATTTCTTCTTTGTAGAGCGCCATATCTGTAGTAACGCCAGCAAATAAAGTAGGCCCTACCCAATTACCCTGTGGAAATTCAGGATGTTGATAGCTGCTGCCATCTAATAAACATTCAGCGCCTTCAGCTTTACCTTGCTCAATTAATTTTAATACCCGCTGTTTAGCTTTCATGCTAATAATTGGACCATAGGCTGCACCTGAATCATTCCATACACCAGGGCGAATAGTGCTCATCGCTTCTTTTAATGCAGCTAACCAAGGCTGTGCATCACCAACAAATACAGCAACGCTAATTGCCATACAACGTTGTCCTGCTGCACCGCACGCAGCACCGACAATATTATTAATCGTATGATTAAAATTAGCGTCCGGCATAATCACCATGTGATTTTTTGCGCCGGCAAAAGCTTGCACACGTTTTAATTCGTGACAGCCTTTACGATAAATATGTTCAGCAACTGGCACGGAACCAACGAAAGACACGGTTTTAATTTGTGGATGCTCTAATAATTGATTCACTGGGCGTTGACCACCATGCAGCACTTGTAAAATACCACGGGGAAAACCCGCTGCTAAAAATAATTCAGCTAAACGATTGGGTGTCAGTGGATCTTGCTCAGAAGGTTTTAAAATAAATGCATTACCGCAAGCAACAGAAATTGGAAACATCCAGAGAGGAATCATGGCAGGGAAATTAAAGGGTGTAATACCAAAACAAACGCCCAGTGGTTGTACATAACTATAGGTGTCGACACCATTGGCCACATTCTCTAAAGTTTCGCCCATCATTAATGAAGGTACATTGCAGGCTTGCTCTACTACTTCAATACCACGCCATACATCACCTTTAGCATCTTCGAAAGTTTTACCCGTTTCTTGACTGAGCAACTCAGCAATTTCATGCTGATGCTGTTTTAATAAGGCTTGATAATTCATCATGAGGCGCGCACGAACCGGTGCAGGTGTATTTCGCCAAGATTCAAATGCTTTTTGTGCCGATTGCACTGCCAGCTCAACTTCTTGCTCAGTAGCATCAGGAGCTTGTGCTAAAACTTGTTGATTCGCTGGATTAATCACAGGGAAAAAAGTATGTGATTGACTTTGTGTCCATTCACCATCGAGCAACAGAGGGACTTTAGATTCCATAACAACAGCCTTATATTGAGTAATGAATCAATGAAACGGTGTCGCATTGTACGAATCACTGATACCCGGAACAAGTTAAAGCACAGATAATTAGAGGGATTTTTTTGACACTAGGATCAAGTTATTTTATGCTGCGCGCCTGATTGGCCATTCATTTTGGAGAATCAACGTATGACGCTCGGCATTTCAAGCCCCTTTGGAATTTCTCAAGCAAACACCATTAGCCCAACCAGCGATTTTAGTGCGCCATTTAATCTATTGGGCGCTATTGCGGCCGCAGCTGCAGAAACTCACAGTACCCGCAGAAAAAGAAAAGAAGAGCAAGATATGCGGGAACCCAATTACATTGAGCTCGATGCGGAATACCATTTAGAACCCATTACAGGTACAGCACCACCAGCACGCACGCATCAGAAATAATCATTCAAGGGCCATTTCTTTGCGGCCTAATCTAGACAACACACGATCTTAAGCAGTAGACTGCCAAATCCATAAAAATAAAGCAGGATTTGTATTCTGATGAGCAGTCATGCGTGTAGCTTTAAAGACGCTGTAAGAAAAACTAATTCAACTCATGAGTTAGAGCTTTCATCTACCAGTGTCGACCCAAATTTTACTCCCATTAAACTAGATGAAACAAAACTAACCTCTCATTTATTTAGTGATATTCGGTCACCCATCACCGCTCGTCTTTTCGCATCAGAAAATCATCCACCAACGCCGTATGAAAAAGCCATTCAACAACTTGAAGTGGCATTTAAAAAACCACTAGGAAAAAACCCAGATCCTAATCAACTCATTGCAAATGAACAAGGTCATATGTCGAGTCTTTTGCATCACGCAATGACACAAGAAAATTTTGATTCAAATA
>JAHFSE010000016.1:12123-28464 GCA_023265895.1 Gammaproteobacteria bacterium | reverse complement strand
TAGCTGCGGACCACAATCACAACGCAAACTAAATAGCGCATCACCGGTTAAACATTCGGAGTGAACTCGTACTAATATCGGCTGTGAGGCATCTATCACACCATAACTCAGCGCAACATGTTCTTTACCTGTCGCAACATCGGTAAAACCATGAATGGTAAAATCACCCCAACAGGTTGGCAAATGGGCAGAAACAGTCACAAGGTTTTCCTCGACGGGTTAAAATTTTTAGCGGGTCATCTATCCTATCAGAGAAGCCAACCCATGCAAAACCAAGCAACTCGCTAAACCGGCCAGCACATCGTCCAGCATAATGCCAAAACCTCCAGTGACTCGACGATCAACCCAACGAATCGGCCAGGGTTTTACAATATCAAAAAAACGAAATACGCCGAAACCTAACAACATCCAACCCCAATGGATTGGCATAGCAAATAAGGTGATGAGATAACCGACAATTTCATCCCATACAATGCTGGCGTGATCATGTACTCCCCAATCTTTGGCGGTTTTATGACAAAGACCAATACCCATCACCGCCAATAGCAATACGAACAAGGCATACCCTTCAGTGGACAAAGAAGCGGCCCAAACGTAAATAGGTATCGCAACTAACGTCCCCATGGTGCCGGGCGCAACAGGGCTGGCACCAGCACCCAAACCAGTGGCCAATAAATGAAGGGGATTACGCCAACTGGCCTTAGGTATCACAGAAGGTATCACAGATTTTTTTGACGCATGCATAGCGATGTCTCAGCAGTTAGATGGCTTTAAAATGTTCAAAACCAGACCAATGACTTAAATCGATCGGATCTCCAGATGAAAAATAACAAACACCAGAACTAAGACGCATTTGACCGATACGACTGACCAATAAACCTTGCTGTGCCAAACACTGAAGAATATCTGAACGCTGATCCACCGCTGCGGTAAAACATAATTCATAGTCTTCCCCAGCCGTTAATGCCAAACGCAAAGCTTCGGTAGCATCACAGGCATCTTTTACTGCATCATCCACTGGTAATTGATCTAACCAAATATCTGCACCCAAACCGCTGGCCAAACAAAGATGAGATAAATCCCCCAACAAACCATCGGACAAATCAATCGCAGCATGAGCCAATGAACGCAAAACTAACCCCGCAGCAACTCGTGGCTGCGGCTGATAATAACGCACAAATAGCGCAGGGGTTTTTTCAATTAATGAAGAACGATCATGGCTGGCTAATAATTGCTGCAATGCCCATCCAGCGCCTCCTAAACAACCTGTCACCCAAATATCATCGTTCGCTTTCGCGGAGGATCTGGCTAAGCCACAACCTGATACATCACCCATCACCTGAATGGTAATACTCAGCGGCCCTTGCGTGGTATTACCACCAATCAACTGAATAGCATGGGCTCGCGCCAACTGAAATAACCCTTCAGAAAATTTTGATAACCAAACTGGGTTTAACGCTGGCAAGGTCAAGGACAAAGTAAACCAGCGTGGTTGTGCGCCCATCGCGGCTAAATCACTCAGATTCACCGCCAAGCTTTTATGTCCAATCCACTGCGGCGGATCGTCGGCAAAAAAATGCGTGCCTACCACTAAAGTGTCGGTGGAAATTGCCCAATGGGATTGAGCCTCATGAATAGGATTAATAATCGCTGCATCATCACCTATCCCTAAAATTAATTGTGGATCTAGAGGAAATTGCGCAGCTTGCTGCTTAAATAGCTGTTCGATCATAGCAAATTCAGATAAAGCCACAGGTCACGCCCAAATTAAAAATAAACCCAAAGGCGAGATGCTAGTCGGGCCCACCGCCATAAGCAAGCACACCACCGAACCGCCGCACCATCGCGTGCAATTCATGGATCATCCGTTATAATTGCCGATCTTTCCTGTTTCACACGACATACAAAACAAATTATGACCCACATATTCACCAGCATCCCGCTTCAACGCCCCAGCACGCCTCTGTTAGATCGCGTGCATTTCCCTGCGGCGCTACGTCAATTGCAGCTCCATCAATTACCGCAATTAGCGGATGAATTACGTCATTTCTTACTCTACACCGTAGGTCAAACCGGGGGCCATTTTGGCGCTGGACTCGGCGTTGTCGAACTCACCATCGCCCTACACTACGTATTTAATACGCCGGATGATCGCTTAATTTGGGATGTGGGCCATCAAGCTTACCCCCATAAGATTTTGACGAATCGTCGCGAGCTCATGAGCACCTTACGACAACGAGATGGCCTACACGCTTTCCCTTGTCGTAGTGAAAGTATCTACGATACTTTTGGCGTAGGCCATTCCAGTACTTCGATTAGCGCAGGATTAGGCATGGCACTCGCTACTGCTTTACAACAGCAATCCAATAAAGTGATTTCTATCATCGGCGACGGCGCGCTCACTGCTGGCATGGCTTTCGAAGCACTCAACCACGCAGGCCACAGTAAGGCCAATATGCTGGTTATTCTCAACGATAACCGCATGTCTATTTCAGAAAATGTCGGTGGTTTATCCGACTATCTTGCGCGTATTTGGGCCAGCCGAACCTACAATCGTTTTCGCCAAGCCTGTAAAGGATTTCTGGAAAATATGCCTTTTATCAGTTCATTGATGCGCCGTATTGAAGAGCATATGAAAGGTTTTTTCTCGCCAGGCACTTTATTTGAAGAGCTGGGCTTTAATTATATCGGCCCTATCGATGGTCATGACTTACCCAAAGTTGTCAGCTATCTACAACGCATTAAAAATTTACCGGGCCCGGTATTTCTCCATCTAGTCACGAAAAAGGGTAAAGGTTTTGCGCCAGCAGAAGCGGACCCCATTGGTTATCATGCCCTGAATAAAATTGAACCGGAAACCCATCAACCGGTAAACACTTTACCCAAAGCACCTAAATATTCTGATGTATTCGGCCAATGGTTATGCGATATGGCAGCGGCGGATTCTCGCTGCATCGGTATTACTCCAGCGATGCGCGAAGGTTCCGGTATGGTGGAATTTTCCAAACAATTTCCTGAACGTTATTTTGATGTGGCGATCGCTGAACAGCACGCAGTGACTTTAGCTGCGGGCTTAGCCTGTGAAAAGATGAAACCTGTGGTTGCGATTTACTCTACCTTTTTACAACGTGCCTACGACCAACTGATTCATGACGTCGCGCTACAAAATTTAGATGTGACCTTTGCTATTGATCGAGCAGGCTTGGTGGGTGAAGACGGCCCAACTCATGCGGGCAGTTTTGATTTATCTTATTTACGCTGCATTCCCAACATGATCATCATGGCACCTTCCGATGAAAATGAATGCCGTAAAATGCTTTACACTGCCTACATGCATGAAGGCCCCAGCGCAGTACGTTACCCTCGCGGTACCGGCATTGGTGTGGTGATTGAATCCAATATGGAATTGCTCACCCTCGGTAAAGGTCGCTGGTGTAAAAGCGGCGAGAAAATTGCGTTGTTAGTTTTTGGTGCGTTGCTAAAACCCGCATTGGCCGCAGCAGAAAAACTCAATGCCACAGTCATTGATATGCGTTTCGTCAAACCATTGGATCATGCCTTAATTAAACAGATCGCTGAAACCCATCAATTATTAGTCACCCTAGAAGAAAATGTCATCGCTGGCGGTGCAGGGTCTGGCGTCAATGAATGGTTAGCTCAACAAAGCTTAACCATAGCTACCCTTAATTTAGGATTACCTGATATTTTTATTGCCCATGGCAAACCCAGCGAAATGCTTGCCGAAGCGGGACTGAATGAAACTGGCATCATCACCAGCATTCAAAAGCGCATACAAAATATGCCGGCGTTTTCTTAGTTTAATTGCTCGCCCTCATTTAACTCTATTTTTTGGACTTGCCATGAAAGACCAACTCACCCACTGGCTAAGCGCAGCACTCAATCATTTATCCTTCAACATCCCTGTAGAAAAAATTCAAATCACGCCAACGAAAGATGCGACTCACGGTGATTTTTCTACTAACATCGCCTTGATATTGGCCAAAGGATTACAACGCACGCCGCAATCTGTCGCGCAAGATATTGTGAATCATTTAGCAAAAACCGAGTGGATCGAAAAAGTAGAAATTGCCGGTCCGGGTTTTATTAATATTTTTCTGCAAAAAAATTATCAACATTCCATTATTAAAACAATTCTCCAAGCTAAAGAACAATTTGGTCGTAGCCAAATAGGCAACCAGAAAAAAGTATTGGTGGAATTTGTTTCCGCTAACCCCACCGGCCCGTTGCATGTGGGTCACGGTCGCGGCGCTGCCTATGGCGCCACCTTAGCGGACTTGTTAGCTGCAGCAGGATTTGATGTACATCGAGAATACTACGTCAATGATGCAGGCCGACAAATGAATATCTTGGCTACAAGTGTGTGGCTGCGTGCCCTGGAATTATTGGGCGAGAAAATTACTTTCCCGCGTAATGGTTATCAAGGCAATTATGTTATCGCTATTGCTAAACAATTTATTCAAGACCAAGGCAAAACCATTCATCGTTCTGCTCAACAGGTATTTGTCGATTTACCGATGGACGAAAGCCAAGATGAACAAGGCAATATTTGCGGTGATAAAGAAACCTATATTGATGCAATGATTATCCGCGCACAGATTTTGTTAGGCACTTTGTATAACAAAGTCTTTAATACGGCCCTTCATTCAGTACTCGATGACATTAAACAAGATTTGGCTGAATTTGGTGTTGACTATCAACAATGGTTTTCTGAAAACACGCTCATGGCATCGAACAAAGTCCATGAAGCAATTGATCGATTAAAAGCCAGCAATCACCTCTATCAGAAAGAAGGTGCCTGGTGGTTTAAATCTACCGATTTTGGCGATGATAAAGATCGTGTGGTATTACGAGACAATGGCCAACCCACTTACTTTGCCACTGACATTGCGTATCACATGAATAAATTTGATCGTGGCTTTCACTCGATGATTAATATTTGGGGCGCGGATCATCACGGTTATATTTTACGTGTTAAAGCGGCGATTCAAGCATTAGGCTATAACCCTGAGCAATTAACAGTACTACTCGTGCAGTTTGCGATTTTGTGGCGAGGCGAAGCACGCGTGTCTATGTCCACCCGCTCCGGTAGTTTTGTAACGTTAAGAGAATTGCGTGATGAAGTGGGCAACGATGCAGCCCGTTATTTTTATGCCAGCCGCAAATGCGAGCAGCACTTGGATTTCGATTTAGCGCTGGCAAAATCTTCCAGTAAAGATAATCCAGTCTATTACATCCAATATGCCCATGCTCGAGTTTGCAGCCTACTACGTAAACTCGAATCAGAAAATATTACCCTCGATATCCAAGTTGGCTTAAATCAATTACATCGACTGACCACAGAAGAAGAACAAACGCTGATTAAAAAATTAGCCCTTTACCCACACATTATCGAGCGTGCTGCACTCGCCTATGAACCCCATCAACTCGCGCTTTATTTACGTGAGCTCGCCAGCACCTTTCATGCTTACTACAACACCCATCGCGTACTCGTTGAGGATCCTCTTTTATGCCAAGCACGCCTTTGTTTAAGCTTGAGCGTGCAACAAATACTTGCTAACGGCCTGACAATTATGGGAATATCCGCGCCCTCCGAAATGTAGGGGGGTCGTTAGAAGCGGCCAATTCATGGGGTTGTTTGCTTTTGGTAGCAGAGGATATAGATTAAAACTTGAAAAATGTGTTTCAAGATATATCCACAGCACTTCTCTTGTTAGCAAAGTCAAAAAAGCCCACTTATACTGAGGAAACGGCCTTCAGAATAGATTTTTCTGAAATTCAACCACTAATTTCTGTTTTCCCCAAAATCGAGCTTTCGTCATTTTATAGACGTAAGACTTACGATTATTTTTATAGGGAAAACATAGAAACGAGCTAGAAAGGATCACGACCTTGGCAAGGAAAAAAACTAAATCCGCAGCACGCGCACAACTCTGGATCTCCACAGGGTTAAGCACCGCAGCCTTTATTGGATTTTTAGTCTACTTATCCAATCAGCCTGAACCAGACACACGTCAAGCGATTAATTTATTTAATCGATCTTCGATCGACGTCCATACACAACAACATAAAACAGTGGCTGATAATCATCCGGTACGTTATACCTTTTATCGCGACCTACCTGAAATGGAAGTGATGGTAAAAGACATTAATCAAATGCTACCACCAGCAAAATCCGTTGATCATTCCACCGATCTACCAACAGATAGCGCGGCTGTTGAGGCAGACCTAGCAACACCGATCGCAGCAATCACAACTACACATGTAACACCATCAGTCACACCTGCAGAAGCCAACAAAACAGTCACGACACCCACTACGGCTGTAGCGCAAACGATGACGAGCAAACCAAAAGTAAAAACCCTTGCTAAATTTGACACGCCAACCAGTGTTGCGGTCACAGAAAAACCCGCTGATAAAAAATTAACTCGTGAAAAAACCATCTCGGCAGAAAATGCAGTAGCAATACGCAGTACACCCACAGAAACAAACCATAGCAAAACAAAAGAAGAGACGAATGATAATACCTATGCATTGCAAACGGATGCATTTCGCACTTTAGCGGATGCTGATCGGCGGCGCGCAGAATTATTACTGATGGGTTTTAATGCGAGAATTCAACAAACTCAGGCAAAAGGTACCATCTGGTATCGTGTGTTAGTTGGGCCCTTTGCTGATCGCAATGCGTTATCCAAAACACAGGGTTTGTTAGCACAAAATAATATCAGCGCATCCGTTAGGACAGTGAATAATTAGATGAACAAAAACTACATTGGCCCCAATAAACCGTCTAATCCTTGCTTCGCTAACAACAACTCTAAATGACTATGAATCACTTGTGCATTATCCATTGCTAACACCTCGCGTAAAATGGACTGCGCTTGCGCAAAACTAATTTTACGTAATAACCATTTTACTTTGAGCAAATGTGCTGCACTCATACTCAGCGCGTCGTATCCCATGGCAACTAATAATAATGCACCCACAGGATCACCCGCCATTTCACCACACACACTACTGGGTTTGCCTACGGCACGAGCGGCATTAATAATAATTTGCAGCGCCTTCAACACCGCTGGATGATAACTGTGATACAGG
Source organism: Gammaproteobacteria bacterium (assembly GCA_023265895.1). Taxonomy (GTDB): domain Bacteria; phylum Pseudomonadota; class Gammaproteobacteria; order Pseudomonadales; family JAHFSE01; genus JAHFSE01. Next base: position 21,348 of record JAHFSE010000016.1, on the reverse strand, counting down.
TTAGCAACTCGAGGATTATTACGATCCACAGCTAACATGTACTGTGTAAGGTCGTTGGTGCCTACTGAAATAAAATCAACACGAGTAGCAATTTCTAAAATTTGATATACCGCAGCAGGCACTTCAATCATTGCACCTACCGACGGCATCACAATATCAAAACCTTCCTCAGACACTTCAACAAAAGAACGATGAATTAAACGGAGCGCTTCTTCCACTTCAAAAACCGTAGAAATCATCGGCAACATAATACGTAAATTATTCAGTCCTACACTGGCTTTCAGCATAGCGCGAATTTGTACCATAAAAATTTCGGGATGATCCAGCGTAACGCGAATACCACGCCAACCTAAAAATGGATTTTCTTCGTAGATAGGAAAATAAGATAAAACTTTATCACCACCAATATCCAACGTTCGCATATTCACGGGACGGGGCGCAAAAGCTTCAAGTTGACGACGATAAATCACTTCTTGTTCTTTTTCGCTAGGAAATCGGTCTCTCAGCATAAAGGCCATTTCGGTTCGATATAAACCGACACCTTCGACACTCTGATCTAACAACAAACTGGCATCGGTGACTAATCCAGTATTCAGCCATAATCCTATTTTATGCCCACCTAACATCACCGCTTCTTGATCACGCACTTGCTGAAGTTCAGCTTGTAAACTCTGATCACGCAAAACCATTTGTTCGTATTGCTGACGCATTTCACGATTGGGATTACTGATAATTTCACCACGATACCCATCAACAATTAATTCACGGCCTTCTAGTTGCAACACGGGTAAATCCAGCGCGCCAACCACAGTAGGAATACCCATACTTCTAGCAACAATCGCTAAATGTGAATTTGCGGAACCGCGCACAGAGACAACACCCACTAAACATTCTCGCGGCACTTCCATCAATAATGCTGCCGTTACTTCCTCACCAACCAAAATCGTTCTCTCTGGATATTTTCTTTCGATCTGACTACTCACACCTAATTTAGTTAATAAACGGATGCCTAATTCTTTCACATCCATCGCACGCTCTTTCAAATAGGGATCATCTAATAAATTAAAATTATGAATATGGGTATTAATAATTTCCGCTAAGGCACTTTGCGCCCAATAACCTTCGCGAATTTTTAAAACAATTTCTCCCCCTAACGCATGCTGATCCAACATTCGCAAATACACATCAAATAATGCGCCTTCTTCCTTCGGTAAACTTTGACCAAAATTACGCTCCGCTTGAGCAATATCATCGCGCACCATTTGTAGCGCTGCTAAAAATCGCATTTCCTCTTCTTCAATAGCTTCTACCATACGCTTAGGAATCGCACTGAGATCAACACCAGGGGAATGCACCACAGCAACACCAATGGCGATACCGGCAGAACCCGGAATACCAGAACATTTAGCAACTTTTTGCGAACCAGAAAGTTGGGTAATTAAACCGGTCACTTCCGCGTGAGCAATGACGCCCGCTAATTGCGCCGATAAGGTCACCAGAAAGGCTTCTTCACTTTGATCAAAACAGCGCGACTCTTCTTGCTGCACCACCAACACGCCCAATAATTTTCGCCGATGCATGATAGGTACGCCTAAAAAAGCGTGATAACGCTCTTCACCGGTTTCTTCAAAATAACGATAACTCGGATGATCCGCCGCATTTTCTAAATTAATGGGCTCTTCTCGCAAACCCACTTGCCCTACTAAACCTTGGGCATACTCTAAGGTGACTTTACCAACAGCGGCCTGATTTAAGCCTTCCGTTGCCATTAATCGATAACAATTTTGCTGCTGATCTAATAAATAAACGGAAGCCACATGTGTCACCATGGCTGATTTAACGCGCTTCACAATAATCGATAATGCAGTGGCTAAATCAGAAACCGCATTTACCTCTTGAGTGATCTTTTTTAAAGTTTCGAGCATATCCATGGAAGTCATCCCAAATAGCAAAATGAAGCGTTACAATAGCCACCCTTTTTTCAATGACAGTTAAGAGTATACCTCATGAATCTCGCTATTTTTGACTTAGACAACACTTTACTGGGCGGTGACAGTGATCATGCTTGGGGCACTTTCTTGGCTAATAAAGGATTGACGGATAGCGAAAATTTTCGAGCTCAAAACGATCGATTTTACGCAGATTATGAACGAGGCCAGCTTGATATTCATGCCTATCAAGCATTCGTGATGTCTCCAGTGCTTCACTTATCAGCAGCAGTCTTGCAGCAACTACAACAAGAATTTTTAGATCAGCAGATTAAACCTATGATGCTGCCCAAAGCGCAGGCTTTATTGCAACAGCATAAATCTCAAGGCGATTATTTATTAATAATTACGGCAACCAATGAATGGATTACCCGCCCAATTGCACAGTTATTTCAAGTAGATCATCTGATCGCTACACAATTAGCGATAGAAAATGGCCGCATCACTGGAAAAATTATAGGTACACCCAGTTTTCGAGAAGGCAAAGTCACCCGCTTAATGGATTGGTTATCTACCACTGAATTATCATTAGCGAACAGTTATTTTTATAGCGACTCATCCAATGACTTACCTTTGTTGGAGCAAGTCAGCTACCCGATTGCAGTGGATGCAGACGATCAGCTCAAGAGGATTGCAAAAGAACGCGGATGGCAGCAAATAAGCTTACGATAGCTTTTGACTGGCTGCCCCACGGCGCATAACCCCGTGGGATCCAAAGTAAAGCAAGCTACTCAGCAACAATGACAACCTTCACAGCCGTCATCACATCACTATGCAGCTGAACTTGAATATTATAATCACCAATCTGACGAATCACGCCATCCGGCAATAACACCTCACTCTTCACTACAGCGACACCCGCTGCCGTGATAGCTGTTGCTAAATCCTGCGTGCCAACAGAACCATATAATTTACCTTCATCTGCTGTTTTACGCGCAAGAGTAACCACGATTGCTTCCAACGCAGCTTGTCGACCTTGTGCTTCAGCCAATCGATCCGCAGATTTCTGCTGCAATTCTGCACGACGCGCTTCAAATTTAACGACATTATCTGCTGTTGCAGGCACAGCCTTGCCTTGAGACAACAGATAATTACGGCCATAACCTGGCGTTACTTTCACTTTGTCACCAATGTCGCCTAAATTGCGCACGCGCTCTAATAAAATCACTTCCATCACACTCACCTCTTCATTTGCTCTATAGATCCGTACTTATTTTCTCTCGCTCTCGCCATTTGACGAAGCTATCTACCCACGCTAACAATGCAGCGAACAAATATCCCATCGGCAACAGTAAATAAAAACCCATCAACCAAAATGGATGCCCACGTTTGCTGCGAATCCAGTAATGCACTAATGCAACACTGATCACCACTAGGGGCAATAAAAACACCACACTCAAAGCTGCGTAACGACCCTCGCCCCAATGCACGCCCATCGCACTCAACAGCAAAACACTCGCCACATTAGGTGACAACTTCAGCTGCATAAAAGCTTCGGTAAAAGCCCCTGGAAAATATAAAACTGACTGCCACCAACGCCCAAGCAATAGCGCGATCACTATTTTCACACTCATACCAATCGCCAAACTTTGTAGCGCCCAACCTTCGACTAAATCCACCGGACGATCCATCTTTAAATGAAACGTCTTCATTGCATCTAATAAAACTTTCTCGTAGGAAAGCAGCCAGGTCATCATGCTATAACGCACGAGCAGCACAAATGCAGCAACCAATAAAACCAAAACCAACAAGGCCCAATCTAAACGCACACTACTTCGCAATACTGCACAGCACAGCAACAGGATAGATAACTCGGCAATATTACTTGCGGTAATCAAGGGATGACTGATGGTTAACAATAAAGTTGCCAACACCGCCAAACCAGCTATCAGCCCTTCTACACTGCCGCGACGCAAAGTCACCAATGCAACGGCCGCCAATCCCAACCAAGAAGATAACGGGAAAGGCACTAACAGCGCAGCCATCATCGGCGCCTGCCACCTTCCTCTCATTAGAAATTGAGCGAAAAATAACACTGGCTTATGTCCAAAAATAACGATTAAAACATCAAAGGCTTACGAGTTACCCACATCATCTCAATTAATGCTGATCGCTATAAGGCAACAAAGCCAAAAATCGAGCGCGTTTAATTGCGGTTGCTAACTGCCGCTGATATTTAGCGCTGGTACCGGTAATACGACTGGGTACAATTTTTCCGGTCTCAGTGATATAGCTGCGCAATACAGACAAATCTTTGTAATCAATTTCTATAGTGCCTTCAGCAGTAAAGCGACAAAATTTTCGACGTCGATAAAATCGATTCATGGGGCTCTCCTCATTTCATGGATGGGATACTAGGATCCTGGAAATTTTCAATCTCTAAAAAACTCACAGCTTGCGCATGAAAAACCAATTGAGAGGGTAAACTACGATGGCTGCCACGCGCTAAAAAACCTTGGATCTCAAGACGTATACCGGGCGTTATCTGATGACAAACAGCGCTAAAAGCATCACCGCTGAACTGTACTGCCATCTGACAAGATACTTGCCGCAGCCGCCCCACTTCTTGCTGTTTAGAACGATGCTCTAACAACAACCGCCAGTGGGGAATACCTGCTGGACTATAACGTGGCTCACTGATTTCAAGCACCCGACCCGTTAACGTCAAGCAGTTCACTTCCACTCAAGATCCTCACACTTATTCGCTGTCTTGCCGATCCTCAAAGGAATCATCTCCGTTGTCATCATCGAAGGCTTCTTCTTTGAAGCGCTCTTCACGACGATGATCATCACCTTTCGCCAAGAGAGATTCTTCAGTAATAGCCTCATCTTTTAAAATCACTAAGCTACGAATAATGGCATCGTTAAAGCGAAAAGCACTGTTCAATTCATTGAGCGTTGCTTGATCACACTCGATATTCATCAGAATATAATGCGCTTTGTGAATTTTGTTGATTGGATAAGCTAATTGACGACGGCCCCAGTCTTCCAAGCGATGCAATGCACCACCGGTTTTTTTAACTTGGGCGATATAACGATCAACCATGGGCTTCACTTGATCACCTTGATCCGGATGCACCATGACAATAATTTCATAATGTCTCATTACGAGGCTCCTTATGGGTAAAACAGCTTTCCAATGCAAAACGCACCAGTAAAGCAAGGAGAAAAGGGTATTTGCGCCGTCCCATTCAAATATTGACGACAGAAAAAAGAACAACCCCTTAAAGGGGCGGCCATTCTACGCAAGAACGCAACAGAGAAGCAAGAAAAATGATCATTTGTTCGCCCTAAACGCTGGTTTAAACGAACTCACCGGCACAATAACCAGAAGCCCAAGCCCACTGAAAATTAAACCCACCCAAATGTCCTGTCACATCCAATACTTCACCAATGAAATACAAACCTGGCTGTTTTTTACTTTCAAAAGTTTTTGATGAAATCTCATCCGTATTCACGCCGCCTCGGGTCACCTCAGCGGTGCGGTACCCTTCCGTACCCGCAGGCGTCACTGTCCATTGATGAAAGTGCTGCGATACAATATCGACTTCCGCGTTGCTGTAATCCAAGACTGTTTTATCGGTATTCAAGCGAGAAAACGCAGCAATAGAAACTAACCAAACCTCTAAAAATCGCTTGGGAAAAAATTCAACCAAAGCATTTTTTAAGGTTTGTTTTAATTTTTGCGCACGCCATTGAATAAATAAAGTTTTCAATGTTTGGTTAGGCAACAAATTAATTTTCACCGCCATACCGACCTGCCAATAATTCGATATTTGTAAAATAGCCGGGCCACTCAAACCGCGATGCGTAAATAAAAATCCATCCTTAAACGACACACCATTACAACTGACTTCAGCTAAAAAACTAATGCCCGCCAATTGCTCCAACAGAGCTTGCTGCTCAATACTCGTCAAAATAAAAGGTACCAACGAGGCATCCGTCTCTGTGACCGTTAAATTAAATTGCCGCGCAATGTCATACCCAAAACCACTTGCACCTAAACTGGGAATCGATTTCCCACCCGTTGCAATCACTAACGATTCCGCCTGAAAAATGCCGCAACTGGTATGACAAACAAAGGTTGTATTTTTCTCAATGCGACTGATACTGCATTCCGTTAAAATATCCACACCATAAGTCTGACACAAGGACTCCAACATATTTAAAATGTCTTTAGCTTTATTATCGCAAAATAATTGGCCTTGAGTTTTCTCATGATAAGGAATGCCATGTTGCGCTACCAACTCAATAAAATCTGCAGAACTATAGCGACTTAATGCTGACTTACAGAAATGTTCATTGGCCGATAAAAAATGGCTGGGTTTCACCTCTAAATTGGTAAAATTACAACGCCCTCCACCAGACATGAGAATTTTTTTACCAATTTTATTAGCATGATCTAACACCACAACACGACGACCACGCGCTGCTGCTGTATGCGCACACATAAGCCCTGCTGCACCACCACCGATAATGATGACGTCATAACTATTTATTTCGTTGGTTTGCAATTCAATCACCCTTAATTTATTTCAATCCTATGCATGAACGAGATTTATCTCTGTTATAATGCCGACCGATTATAATCACGGCAAGCGCAATAAAAACTGAAGTTGTTCTTAAACCTCAAAAGGAAAAAATGATGACACCTGGATTTTTAATTGTCTTAACCCTGTTTGTTTTTATTTTTATGATCGCCGCGAAGAGCATTCGCATCGTACCCCAAGGCCATAAATGGATTGTGCAACGGTTGGGGAAATTTCATACCTCACTCACTCCTGGCCTTAATTTTATCATTCCCTTTATTGATGCCGTGGCCTACAAAGTCACCACCAAAGACATCGTGCTAGAAATTCCTTCGCAAGAAGTCATTACCCGCGATAACGTGGTAATCGTTGCCAATGCCGTGGCTTACATCAATATTGTCTCGCCGGAAAAAGCCATGTATGGCGTTGAAAATTATCGCACCGCCATTCAAACTCTGGTGCAAACCTCCTTACGCTCTATCGTCGGCGAATTAGCGCTGGATGAAGCATTATCCTCAAGAGATAAAATTAAAGCGCTATTAAAAGCAGCCATCTCCGATGATATTGCCGATTGGGGAATTATTCTCAAAACCGTCGAAATTCAAGACATCAGCCCATCGGCTACCATGCAAACTGCTATGGAAGAACAAGCCGCCGCTGAACGTAGTCGTCGCGCTACCGTGACTCGCGCAGAAGGTCAAAAAAATGCAGCGATTCTCGAAGCTGAAGGCCGATTAGAAGCCTCTAAACGCGACGCCGAAGCACAGGTGGTGTTAGCTCAAGGCAGCCAACGCGCATTAACACTGGTCGCCGCTGCCATTGGCGATAAAGAAATGCCCGTAGTTTATCTACTCGGTGAAAAATATATTCGATCCATGGAAATGCTTGCTGCGTCAGGCAACAGTAAAACTGTGGTTTTTCCCGCAGATTTACCCGCAGCCATAAAAGGACTCATGGGTAAAGGTTAACTGCATTATTTAAAAAGGTCAGAGCAATTAAATTATTTGTATATCATTCGATAATTCGATACATTTAACCATTCTAATTTAAAAGTGTATCGACTAAAAAATATTGACCTGTTCATCAGTCAACAAAAAACCAACATCCAAAAATAGGGTGATTAAAAAAATAAGCTTCGGAGAATTAAACGACAGCAAAAATTCTGCGTCATTCTCATAAAATTCATAAGTGATAATAACTATGGCAAGCAACCCTCTCACTCATCATAGATTACCCTCATACCATTCAATCGATGGATTGGACATCAATAATCAGCAACCACCTTATCAATACCAGCCACTCCCACCTTACAGCGAAGCAACACGTACACCACGCTGTGGTTGCAACTGGAAATCCATGCTCTACACAAGCGCCATGAGCTTGCTCGCTGCCGGAGTCTGTTACGGAATATATTATTTAAATAGAACCAACATTCAAGGTGATTAATAATAGGTAGTGTCCCTAAACTTTTTTAACTTTTAAAAATATTGCTAAAAAAGGCTTCATTTTAATGAAATGTGGTCTCGGTTAAGCAAGCTACTTCCTCCGCCAAAAGGACGACATGGAAAAGACAACCGACTTTTTTTGGAAGCTGTTTGTTGGATTATTCGCACGGGTGCGCCCTGGAGAGATTTACCCCAGTTATTCCGAGCAAAAGAAATCGATTAATTCAAATTGAGTATGATGCGTATATTTATAAAGAGCGCAATTTTGTTGAGCTTTTTTTAATCGCATCAAACATTTTAGACGGATAGCGACACGTTACAATAAAACGAGCATTATGTTTATGAGATCGCTTATTTTGGCAGGGATTTTAATGTGGTTGAAAGTTTAGGGATTACCTACGGGGTGTTTGATAAAATCGGCGCTATTTTTTGCAAACGCTGAACATTAGATTCCCATTCTGCTTGCGTTGCTTGTCGCTCCTGCTTTTTAAGCAATAATGCAGCCTCTGCTTGTTGAATGATTTTCTTGCGCGCAAGAAAATCCTGCACTAATCCCTTGGGCACCGCTTTACCATTAAATTCGAATCCAGCTGCTTCCGCTATTTTTGCTTTCTGCTCAGAACGCAACTGATCCAATTTGGTTTGGGAAAACATAATCGCCGTATCTAATTCAATCAGCTTACGATCTCGAAAATGAGTAGCATCTTGAGGACTCTTGAACAGTTGCAATAATTTTTGGTCATCCATGCCTGCAACAACAGGAGAAGCAACTGTTTCGCTTTTTGTAGCTGTCACTGCAACGGGCGTAGCAGGCGGCAATACTTTCGGCGCAGAGGATGCTTCTGACATTGGAGCTACCTCACGCACCAAACGCCCCTGGGCATCCAAAATACGATAGCCTTGCTTGGCATACTGAGGCAAAATCGTTTGACTTAAATAGGAATTGCCTTTGTCATCTTTATATTGAAACACTTGCCCAGCTATTGCAGACAATCCAAACAAAATTCCTACACTGAATATCACAAGGGTGATCATTTTATTCATATTTTAGCTCACTGAAATACCATAGGTTTGTTGATAAACTTGCATCGCCTCTGCATATTGAGCATAGCCTGGATGCTGCTGGATAAAAGCAATTAAGGCATTCAAACTCACTAAACTTTTCACAGGAATATTATAAGTCTGCTCAATTTCTTGCACAGCAGATAAAGCACCTTGCCCCACTTCTTGCCGATCCAGCGCAACTAACACTCCCATGACATG
>JAHFSE010000016.1:0-12113 GCA_023265895.1 Gammaproteobacteria bacterium | reverse complement strand
TCGCGCACCGCAGTACCGGCAGTCATTACATCGTCAACAATCAACACATGTTTTCCTGACAAATCAGTCGTACCAACCAATTCACCACCCTCACCATGTTGTTTTTTTTCTTTGCGATTAAAAACAAAGGGGTAATCTTTTTGGTGATGTATTGCGAGCGCAGTCACTGTAGTCGCAACAATGGGAATCCCTTTGTAAGCTGGACCAAATAACACATCCATGACTAAAGACGCATCACAAATGGCTTGCGCATAAAAAGCGCCTAATTGAGCTAATGCAGCACCGGAACGAACTAATCCTAAATTAAAAAAATAAGGGCTGATACGTCCCGACTTTAATTCAAATGCACCGAACTGCAATAACTGATGCTGCAAAGCAAACTCAATAAACGCTTGCTGTTGAGGGCTTAAATTATTCATAGCAGGCTACCAATTTAAAACCCGTTGTTGTTCACTGACTAACAGTGCAATCCCGTGCTCTGCTAAATCTAACATGTTGCTCATGTGGTCGCGTTTGAAAGTTACACCTTCTGCAGTACCTTGCACCTCAACAAATTCACCCTGCTGAGTCATCACCACATTCATGTCGGTATCTGCTTTGGAGTCTTCGATATAATCCAAATCTAAGACGGGCTCACCGCGATAAATACCCACAGAAACCGAAGCAATTAATCCCTTCAAGGGATCGTCTTTAATTCTTTTCTTTTCGAGCAAATAACTTAACGCATCCACTAAGGCGACACATCCACCGGTAATCGCAGCAGTGCGCGTACCGCCGTCGGCTTGAATCACATCGCAATCAATCGTAATGGAATGATCGCCTAATTTTTTTAAATCCACCGCAGCACGCAAAGAACGTCCAATTAATCGTTGAATTTCTAACGTACGCCCCCCTTGCCGACCTCGAGCTGCTTCACGATCCATCCGATCACCGGTAGAACGAGGTAACATGCCATATTCCGCAGTGACCCACCCTTGGCCTGAACCTTTTAGAAATTTAGGCACTGAAGTTTCCACGCTGGCAGTACAAATCACTTTGGTATGACCAAATTCCACCAAAACAGAACCTTCCGCATGTTTGGTATAGTGGCGGGTTAATTGAATCGGGCGCAGTTGATTGGGTTGACGTCCACTAGGTCGCATAACAATTCCTCTAAGGTTTACTACCATTCGCTATTCACACAAAATTTGCGCAGATTCTACCTAAGCTTTTTAAAATTACCATCAAAGTGTATTCGCATTGATTGTCTCTCGCATTCTTTCTCCGCCTGAGTGACAATATTGGCTTGCTTGTTTGTGATCCTTTTTCTGCTTGCACTCAAAGGTACCCCATGTCTCACTCTCATTTGCCTGGCACTTTATTTATTATTTCTGCGCCTTCTGGCGCTGGCAAAACCAGCTTAATTCATGCACTACTGACGGCAATGCCACAACTCACCGTTTCTATTTCTCATACCACTCGCGCACCTCGCCCTGGCGAACAAAACAATCAACATTACCATTTTGTCAGTGAGCCTGAATTTCATGCGTTGTTAGCAGCAGGCAATTTTTTGGAATACGCGCAAGTATTTGATCATTTTTATGGCACGTCACAACAAGCGGTGACACAACAACTCGCCGCGGGGAAAAATGTCATTCTTGAAATTGATTGGCAAGGTGCCCAACAAATTCGCCAACACTTCAACGAAGCAGTCAGCATTTTTATTTTACCGCCCTCGCTGAATACGCTAAAACAACGTTTGATTCATCGAAATCAAGACCAAGCAGGTGTGATTGAACGTCGATTAGCGGAAGCACGTAACGAAATAAGCCATTTTGCTGAATATGATTACCTGATTATTAACGATACGTTTGAGCAAGCATTGAACGAGTTGATTGCAGCAACCACTGCAAGTCTATTAAAAACTTCGATTCAAGCTTCAAAGCATCAGGCATTAATTCAGAGCTTGTTAAACAAGTAATTACTGCTGGCTGTCCCCCCTTTGAAAAAGGGGGGTTAGGGGGGATTTATATTTTTAAGCGCCAGTAATTTTTGAAAATCCCCCTCAATCCCCCTTTTTCAAAGGGGGAAGTTTATGCGCGCGCATAATGCAGATCAGAGAGGAATTCAGGCTAATTATTTAACCGCATTAGCCACCGGCAAGGAAACAACAGCTTGAGCGCCGCCCCCTTCGCGATTCGACAAACTCACCTCACCGTGATGCAAATTAACAATTTGACGAACAATGGCTAAACCCAAACCAGATCCCTGCTGACCTCGCGCCAAATCACCCTGCACAAAGGGTTCGAACAGTCGATGGGCCTGATTCTCATCAATTCCAATACCACGATCTAAAATACAAACATCGACCCATCGACCGCGCGTCTGAGTAACAACTTCAACACCATCACGCCCATGTTTAACGGCATTCTGAATCAAATTACCTAACAAACGCTTCATAGCGATGCGCTTAAACCAAACAGACTCCGCTGAAGATAATGCTAATTGAATCGTGTGATGACCTTCATATTGACTGGCAATTTCGGTGATCAAACCATTCAACGAACCTAATTCGAAAGCCTCATCACTGCCATCACGCACAAAACTAATAAACTGTTCGAGAATGGCGTCCATCTCTTCAATATCTTTGGTCATCCCCTCACAGAGCTCAGGTTCTGCACCATGCAAAAATTCTAACGATAAGCGTAATCGTGTTAAAGGTGTACGCAAATCGTGGGAAACACCCGCCAACATTAAGGTGCGCTCTTGACTCACTGCATTGAGTCGACGAGACATTTGATTAAACGCATTCACCACCGCACGAAATTCAATAGTATTTTGCACATCATCGGGAATTTCTACCCATCGCCCACGACCAATATGCTCAGCACCAGCACGCAACCGCGCCAAAGGTCGATCAATTTGTTTAACCGTCACGTAGGTAGCGATTAACGCGAGCACAGGCAAACACAAAAGCCATCCCAACATCAGCGGCCCATCGTGTTCATTTTTAAAAAAATAAGTGGAAAAAAAATAGTGCGAAATAAAAACAAAGGAAATACCCTGACTGGTCAACATAATCACAGCAATCAACAACAAAGTGCGATTAAAGGATGTTTTCGGTAACCATTGAATCAACCAAGGCACGAATGATTTTTCCTTATATCCACATTACGAACTAACACCATCGGGCACAAAGACGTAACCAACGCCCCAAACCGTTTGAATATAACGAGCATTAGCCGGATCATCTTCAATCAATCGACGCAGACGGGATACTTGCACATCAATGCTGCGCTCCATGGCACTCCATTCTCGCCCCCGTGCCAAACTCATTAATTTATCCCGTGTGAGTGGTTCGCTGGCATGTAAAACCAAGGCCTTCATCACCGAAAATTCTCCGGTTGTTAACGCAATAGTATGGCCTTCTTTGCTGAGTTGCCGCGTGGCTAAATCTAAAACAAAGGGTCCGAAATGCACTTTTTCACCTTGCTGCAACGGTGCACCCGGTAATTCTTTCACTTGTCGCCGCAGCACCGAACGAATACGGGCAACTAATTCACGAGGATTAAAAGGTTTAGACAAATAATCATCTGCGCCGGATTCCAAGCCTTGAATACGATCTTGCTCATCGCCTTTAGCAGTCAACATAATGATCGGCATTCGTTCACCTTGCGTTCGCAATCGTTGGCAAATGGATAAACCATCTTCACCCGGCATCATAAAATCCAATACCATGAGAGAAAAAAGCTCACGACTCAGAGCTCGATCCATTTGCTCTGCATTGGCAACCCCTTTCACCACATAACCTTGTTCTTCTAAATAACGTTGTAGCAATCCACGTAATCGTGCATCGTCATCAACAACTAAAATTTTTTCAGGCAGTTGCGAATCAGGCGTTTTTTCTTTAACCAAAGGCATCGGTTTTGTTTTAGCATCATCTTGAACAGTAAAATCCATGGGGAAATCCCTACCCTAAATAAAAATAGCAGGCAGTTGAAAGAAACGGTCTTTTGACAGGCGAGTATATCGCTATCATCCTACCGATTGAATTGTCATAATGAAAAAATAGTCTACTGGTTCATTATTATGGAGAAATATGTGCCTATTGCTACTGCAAGCCCCTACACACCACTAACAGAAATTGCAGTGTCACAGCTGCGCGGCGTAGGTAAACAAACTCAAATTCAGTTAGCACGACTCAATTTATATACAGCAGAAGATTTACTCTTCCATTTGCCCTTACGTTATCAAGATCGCCGAAAATTAACGCCCCTGAATCAACTTTTCACCGGAATGGAATGCTTAGTCGAAGGACAAGTACAGCAACTTCATGTTCATCGAACCGGTCGACGCAGTATCACCTGCCAACTCAACAGTACGCAAGGATATTTAACACTGCGCTTTTTTCATTTGAGCGGACATTTGCAACAACAATTACGCACACCCAAAAATATTCGTTGTTTTGGTGAAATTCGCATGGGAATACACGGCTTGGAAATGGTGCATCCAGAAATCCAAATAGTTACACAAACAACTGAGCTCCCTCAACAACTCACACCTATTTATCCGACCACAGAAGGATTGCATCAAAGTCGATTGCAGCACTGCATTCAACAAGTACTCGAGTTGCTTGCAAAAATACCCGATGATTTCTACGAAATATTACCGAAAAAAATAATTTCCTTATTCCAATTAGGCTCACTCAAAGACGCGTTATTGACATTACATCAACCAAAAAATTTCCAAGAATTAACACAATCCTGCGGAAAATCACCATCGCCACTGGCTCGCCTCGCGATTGAGGAATGGATGGCACACCATTTGAGCTTATTACAATTACGCGCTGAAACTAAAAAACAAAAAGCCCAACCTTTATTTGCTCAAACAGAGTTACTCACACAATTCATCAAACAATTGCCCTTTCAATTAACTCATGCGCAACAACGCGCTTTCAAAGATATTGAAAAAGATTTAGCAACCACACAACCTATGCTGCGATTAATTCAAGGGGATGTGGGATCTGGAAAAACTTTAGTGGCTGCCTTAACGGCCTTGTTAGCTGTCGATAACCAACAACAAGTAGCGTTAATGGCACCCACTGAAATTTTAGCGGAACAGTTATTCCTGCAATTTCACCGCTGGTTTGTACCACTGAATATTCCAATAGTTTGGCTAACAGGAAAAATCAAAGGACAACAACGCACAGCAACGCTTGAAAAAATAGCCTCAGGCGAAGCTAAAATGATTGTTGGCACTCATGCGCTTTTTCAAGAAACCGTACTTTATAAAAGTTTATCTCTGATCATCATAGATGAACAACATAGATTTGGTGTTGAGCAACGATTATCACTGCGAAAAAAAGGCGCAGATATTCAGAATTTACCCCATCAATTAATGATGACAGCAACGCCCATTCCTCGCACTTTAGCCATGGCATTATATGTCGATCTCGATGTCTCTGTTATTGATGAATTACCGCCAGGGCGCCAACCCATTACGACATTAGTGATGCCAGAAACACGTCGAGCAGAACTCATGGAACGGATAAAAAAAATATGTGCAGAAGGAAAACAAGTGTATTGGGTTTGCACTTTAATAGAAGCATCTGACACGCTAACTTATGAAACAGCCAATCATACCTATGAACAATTACAACGAACTTTACCTCAACTGCGCATTGGTTTAATCCACGGACAATTAAAATCCCCACAAAAAGCGGAGATCATGGAAGCTTTCAAAGTCGGCTCAATTGATTTGTTAGTTTCTACCACCGTCATTGAGGTAGGCGTCGATGTTCCTAACGCCATCTGTATGATTATTGAAAATTCTGAACGTTTAGGCCTGGCACAACTCCATCAATTACGCGGCCGCGTTGGCCGCGGCAAAGATGCTAGCTATTGCATTTTGCTTTATCAAATACCGCTGTCTTTTGTCGGCAAACAACGATTAGGTTTTTTAAAAGAAAGTAGCGATGGATTTTATTTAGCAGAAAAAGATTTAGAACTGCGGGGTGCTGGCGAAATATTAGGGACTCGACAAACGGGGGAGCTTGCTTTTCGCGTGGCAGAATTAGCACGAGATCAAGCTTTATTACCCTTAGCTAAACAAGGCGCAGAGATATTATTAGCGGAATTTCCCGAGCATACAAAAGCATTAATTCGACGGTGGCTGGGTTATAAACAAGCCTATCTTTTAGCTTGAAAAAATTAAGCGTGCTGACGCGCATTCTCATCGAAAGGTTTTATCTTCATCGCATGAGCACATAAAGAAGAAAACCAAAGCAAAATACCAATATCACCTTGCACCTGCAACGCACCTTGATTGATCTCCTGAATCAACCAAGGCATATCCGATAGACCATGACGGAGCATTCGATGAGCACTGAAAATATCGGTGAAAGTGAGAGATAAGGTTGGGGCAGGATGAAGGCCTACATGAGAGGTAATTTGACCCACACTAAAACAATAATAATGGTAAATAACACGATGACGCGCTGTAATCTGAATGACAATTTCTTTTTGACTTAATAGTTGTTGGAACGCGCTATTGGTGCGATTGCGATACTGCAACTTCACCCCCAGCAGATACAAAAACCATTTGAGTTTTAGGCCATTCATAGAGTCACTCAGTTTCTTTTTATGTGTCGTCAATCTTGCGCTACTCGGGCATTGTACCCAATGACCTCACTAAAATACTGAAGGCTTTTGTTATTTTGAGTAGTTATTCCTGAATCCAGCGGCCTGACTGAGTAACCCATCAAATCAAAATCGGCATCTGTTGTAGCAAACGGTTTTTTTCTACCTGAGGGAAATTACCTAACAAGGCAAAACCGCACAAACTGCCTTGCGCATCGGTAAATAAACCCTGCCAATAATCATCGAATGATTGTACCTGCCACTGACCCACACTGAATGGAGGCGGTGGACATACCACTAAGGGACAAGCGGGTGTTTTAATCACCACAGGCATCGATGGATAACGAACTGAGGTTGGCTGACCACTGAGCGTTTTTGCCAAAGCACGAGCCGCTGCCATCAAGGGCAGGACATAACATAACCAATGACCTTGCACTTGAGCGCAGTCTCCCAAGGCATAGATATTCGATACCGAAGTGCGCAAATAAGCATCGACCACAATACCTCGCTGAGTCGTGATCTGCGCTTGTTGCGCCAACGCAATATTAGGCTGCAAACCAATCGCGGATAAGACTAAATCGGCAGAAAAGCTTTGCCCCGATTCACAAGACACTTGATAACTACCTAGCTGATCATCAATGAATTGGACTCGCTGGTTGAAATGAAATCGCACCCCTTGCTCAACCAGTCGAGCTTGCAGCACTGCTGCCATCGCTGCGGGCAGTAAACGAGGCAAACACTGAGTGGCCATATCGACTAACTGCACTTCAAAACCACTGACCACAAAATCATTGGCAAACTCACAACCTATTAAACCAGCACCTAAAATCAACAATCTGGGCGGTCGATCCAAAGCATTTTTCAATTGCTCCAACGCTGCTCTAAAATGACCATAGTCAGTCAAATTATTCACATTGAATAACCGCTCAGCACCTGAAATAGGCGGCATTACAGGCTGAGCACCGCAAGCCAACACCAATTGCCTATAGGCATAAACACCACCCCGGGTAACCACTTGCTGCGCTACAGCATCAATAGACAGAACCGTAGTTTGCGTTAATATTTGCGCATTCAACTGCTGAGCCATAACATCCGCTGTTTGCATGACCAATTGAGCAGGCGTTTTTTGTTTTGCCACGGCATTTGACAACATGGGTTTTGAATAAAAAGCGCCGTCATCTTGTGTGATTAAAATCAACGGCACTTCCGTATCCAACTTGCGCAGTTCTTTAGCCAGATGATAACCGGCCAAACCAGTGCCTATGACAATGATGGCAGCACCATGCTTCACATCAACACCATTTCAAAATCATCTTTACCTACGCCACAATCAGGACAAATCCAATCTTCAGGCACATCTTGCCACTGGGTGCCCGGCGCAATTCCTTCCTCCGGCAAACCCTTTACTTCATCATAAATAAAACCACAGACGATACATTGCCATTTTTTCATAACACTCTTACCCTACCTCATTCATCATTTAATTTATCGAGATTCTGCTTTGAATTTAAAACATCCTTCCGCACTTTCGTGGCGCAACCATTTTGCTTTTCGTGGCCAACCCTTTCCAATAATGCTGCGGCCATGGATTACAGATACCGGCTCACTCACTCAAAAATTACGTCAAGCCAGCGCTGGGCAATTTGAATTGTGCCTGCTAAATAGTCAATGGCAAACACCAAAACCCGATGAGCGCCACGCACTTTCGTTACCCGAACGCCAAACCGCCTTGGTGCGAGAAGTGCTTTTGAAAGGAAAAAACCAACCCTGGATTTATGCGCGCAGCATCATACCACGAACCAGTTTTATAGGTCCGCTGCAATCCTTCAAACACGGTAGCCACCAACCCCTCGGTGAGATTTTATTTAATCACCCCAAAATTATCCGCCGACCAGCGCAATTTGCCCACGGATCGCTAGCGCAATTAACTTCCACCGATTTGAGTTATCATCACTGCAATATGGAAAATTCCGTGTGGGCGCGTCGCTCTGTATTTGATTTAGATAATGCCCTATTATTGGTGATGGAAGTTTTTTTACCAGATTTGCCGGAGTATCCGAGGATTGGCGTTAGCTTTAGATAGAAATAGAGAGATCTAACACAAATACTTTAATATTTTCACAGCTTTCTTTTGGGCTATTTCTTGCTCTAGTTGTTTCTTTAATTTTTCAGCTGAACTTGGTTTTTCTTTATTGAAGTGCTTTTTAAATTTCTTATCCCCCCTATTTTCTCCTAGCCATAAAACCAAATAAATACCAAAACCTTCGCATCGATAATCGGTAGCAATATTTCAGGCTGCACCAATAAACCAATATCTGAGTTCTTCTGGTCGCCATGCCTCACTTCAGGCAGTACCCTAATATTCTTATCCTTTACTCGCCACTTTAATTCATGGCAGATGACATCTCGACAAGCTGGTTCAGGGTGGATAGGAGGCTGCGGTTTTTTGCCATTGCTATCTACAGCCCAAAATTGATTTTTGAGATTTGTTGGGCCGTTATTAATTTCTTTTTGCAGATCTGCCAATGCTTCAAGAGCCACAACCATCAAGTCTTAATGATTGGCTGGTGTTGAATTAGCTAAAACTGTAGCAACTGCTTGCGGAGTAGGGAGAGAATATTGCGCTTCATATTTGGCCTTTTTTTGTTTCTCAAGCGCGTTATTTAAATGATAAGTCCAACCACCCAAATTAAGCTCTAATGCTAAAGCGGAAAGACTTTTTTGTGCTTCATCGTTAATGTCTTGGCATAGTTGATTAATTAGATGATGTAAAAATTCTCGGCCATCTTCTTCCGCTGTAACTGAATAAACCCCTTCTGGCTGCCGAGGACTACAATGAGGAGCAAATAATTTAAATAATAACGCTGAGGCATAAGGACTGATGCTTGAGTAATCACTTGGACGCAGACAACGAATAAATTCAAATAATTTCTCGGTAACGATTTGCTTTTGTTTTAATAATACTCCCAATTTTGGTTCAAAATTGACAGGATTAATCAAGAATCCTGTCATCAATAAATAAGCTCTTTGCAAGGGAGAAATAGATTTTTTAGATAGGCGTTTATTTGAAATTCTTGTGAAATTTTCTTTTGAGCAAAACTGCATTGCACCCAACAACACTTCAATAAAATCACCACAATGTGATTCGGCTATTTTAACAGGGAAGCGTTCTAATAATTTTGGAAAAACAATGTTAGCAATGGTTTTAAATTTTGGCTCATAGCGCATCTCCGATAGAAAAGCCGTATAGGGTGGATGACCTTTTTTCTTAAGGTTTTCTATCGCATAGATAAGCCACATTTCAGCAACCCAATTGCTCTGCCTCCCAACAATAAAGAAAAACCAATCGCTGGGTAGATTACTCGGCTGTTGGCAAAAATAAAAAATGAGCAATGCCTTAATTTTTTGCTCGCCAAGCGCTAAAAACGACTTGGGATTGGAGCGATGAAACAAACGCTCAGCTGCCAATAAACAAGGTAAAACTGCGCGCAATGATTTTCCTTGAGTGCGGATTTTTAATTCTTGCTCGGCATCCTGAAAAGTTAAGCCTTGTAATGGCAAATCATTCGTTGTCATAACCAATCTGCTGCCGGTTTCTCTAGCGCTTCAGCTATAGAAAAATCATCTGCGCCTATGATGATTTGTTTGATTTTTTGTTTTGGATGGCGATCGCAGAAATGCTGTAAACCTTTATAAGCGCCGCCTTTTAGAGAAGAAGATTTTACTTCTATAATTGAAAGTTTTTGACCTTGTTGCAAAACAAAATCAACCTCCACAGAACTTTCTCGCCAATGAAAAACTTTTACTCCATCCCGTGCTGTATTGAGTAAATGCGCACCTATACAGCTTTCAACTAAACGACCCCAAAAACTTGTGTCAGCGCGAGCTTGAGCAAAAGTAAGCCCACTATAGATAGATTGAAAAGCGGTATTCAGCGCATTAATTTTGGGCGGCGTTTTTCGTTGATGAGTAAGTTGCGTGGAATATTTGGGTACGCCAGCAATTAATCCAGCAGCACGCAGCAGTTCTAAATAGTGAGATAGCGTGGTGGTATTGCCTGCATCTTGTAATTGTGCGACCAATTTTGTTATGGCAACAATTTGCCCTGAATAACTAGAGGCCAACTCAAATAGCTGACGTAATAAAGCCGGTTTTTCTATGCGTGCTAAGGCAAGAATATCTTTGACTAAATTAGGTTCGATGAGTGAATGTCGCACTTCTTCTCGCCAACGCGTTTCATTATTGTCAATCACCCAGTGAGCTGGGCCTGGATATCCGCCAAAATAAATATACTGATCCAAAGTAAAATCAAAACATTCATGCATTTCAAGAAATGACCAGTGCGACATTTCAATAATTTCAAAACGGCCCATTAAGCTTTCACTTAAACCGCGCTGCATTAATAACGGAGCAGAACCAAGCACGACAACATGCATTGAAATATTATTGGCGCGATCTTCATCCCAAAGGCCTTTTACTACTGCAGACCAGTCAGGGATTTTTTGAATTTCATCATAAACAAGGACAAACGGCTTTAGCTCAGCATTTTTATCATCATTGCCGTGCATTGTATTTTTTTCTTTCCATGCCTTTTGTCGAGCCGTGGCTGCGTAACGTGCTTGCTGCCAAGTATCGACTAGCCAAGCAGCATTTTTAATCGGCGATGAATAATAAGTAGATTCTACAAAAGCAGATTCTGGATTATATAAGAAAGAGTCACCGTGACTCGCTCCGACTTTGTCCACTGGGTGGAATACATAAGAGTCTGAAGCTCTATCACCAAGCACTTGCTGAATAGCCGTGGTTTTGCCAATTTGTCGCGGGCCAGCCAAAACCACCAGGCGGCGGACTGGTTCTTGAAGTCGAGCAAAAAGCTCGTGAGTGGTTTGCCTGCAGTATTTTTCCATAATTGAGTTATTTTACTCAATTATGGAAAAATTACAAGAAAAATTCTAAACGAGAAATTTTTATCCAACTTGCAAGAATAGTTAGCCTCCACCAATTTGAGTTATCATCACTGCAATATGGAAAATTCCGTGTGGGCACGCCGCTCTGTATTTGATTTAGATAATGCCTTATTACTGGTGATGGAAGTTTTTTTACCTGATTTACCCGAGTATCCGAGGATTAGTATCAGCGAGCAGAAGAGTTATTTCTATAGTGGGAAAAAATAATTGAGGCAAACCTATTGAACTGGTGCACGAGTTAGCTCTGCGCTATGGAATTATTTTATGACTAGAGAAGATAACCAAAAAATTCTGCGGCATTTATTACGCATTGCCAGAAAAGAGGCAATTTACTTAAGTCGCGTTACGCAAAAATTGCAAAAATTCACGCTTGATTTAGGTAGTGTCCCTAAACTTTTTTAACTTTTAAAAATATGCTAAAAAAGGCTTCATTTTGATGAAATGGAGCGATGAAATGTCAAGAATGGTTATCGATGATGCAATGTGGTCTCGGTTAAGCAAGCTACTTCCTCCGCCAAAAGGACGACAT
>JAHFSE010000015.1:996-28611 GCA_023265895.1 Gammaproteobacteria bacterium | reverse complement strand
AGCGTTTCTATACACAGATCTTGGCGCCCAATCCCCTTTACGCACTTCGTCTAACATTGCACCACGAATACGAATGCCTGCATAAGTTTCAAAACTAGCACCCTTTTCTAAATCATATTTTTGCGCTGCTTCTATTAAGCCAATCATACCTGATTGAATCAGGTCATCGACGGAAATATGAGATGGCATACGACCCACTAAGTGATGTGCAATTCTTTTCACTAAAACAGTGTATTGATCCACCATTATCTCCATTGAAAAATCAGCATCAACAGAACAAACTAATGGCATTATTTTTTTATAAGTCTCATTTTCACACGATTTAGTATACAAAATACAATCCTCTATAAACTGATTGATTTTTTTAATTTAAAGTTAACAAATTATAATTCCATGCGATTACTTTCAATTAAGCGCTCAACAAAAAATTCTAAGTGACCTTTAGATTTAAAATTGGATGGCCAATTTAATACCTTTTTTGCTAACGCCTTAAACGCTAAAGAAACCGGAGATTGAGGATAAACTTCACATACAGATTTTTGTCTTTGAATCGCCTTTCTCACATGCTCATCAAATGGAATAGCATGAGTATATTCTAAAGTTGCATCCAAGAATCTGTCAGTGACTTTACTCAATTTATTAAATAATTCTTTAGCCTCTTGATGACTACGAACCATATTTGGAACAATATGAAATTTTTGTATTTGATAGTCTTGATTTAATAATTTTACGACTGAATAAGCGTCTGTAATAGAGGTTGGCTCATTACAAACAACCAACATGACTTCCTGAGCAGCAGAAACAAAACTGGTGACCACATCAGAAATACCCGCAGCAGTATCAATAATCAAAACATCCATTTGATCCGCCAATTGTTCAAACGCGTGAATTAAACCAGCATGTTGTGAAATGCTTAAATTAGCCATCAACTTTGCACCAGAAGATGCAGGAACAATTTTAATTCCACCAGGACCAGAAACTAAAACATCTGATAAATCGCATTCTCCAGAAATCAGGTGAGATAAATTCTTTTTAGGCGTGATGCCTAGCATAATATCTATATTAGCCAAACCTAAATCTGCATCCAACAAAACAACTCGCTTTCCTTGATCTGCTAAAGCAATAGCAAGATTCACAGAGACATTTGTTTTACCAATACCACCTTTACCACCGGTGACGGCGATCACTTGAACCATATGCATTGCCATAATCCTATGCTTTAAAAATGAATATCATGGAATTTTTATTTTTCCCTAAACTAGAACATCACGCCAACTCCCTTTATGCCATTACACGATAAGACCGTTTATTTTTTGAAATAACTGAATGATTAGATAAAGAATTCTCAAATAAATGAGCCATTGTTTGATCATCAATATTTCTTGATGTTGATAATTTAACGGCATGATGAACAATATCATCTGCATGGGCCATATGAATATCTTCAGGAATAGAAAGGCCATCAGCGACATAAGTAATAGGCAGATTATGTTTTATTACCACACTTAATACTTCACCAAGACTAGAAGATTCATCTAACTTGGTAAAAATACAACCGTGTAAATCTAATGATTTAAAATCTTCAACAACTCTATTTAAAATAAGTTCTTGTTGGGTACAGGGTAAAACCAATAATGTTTTTATTATTTTTTGATGATTTTTAATGGTTAACCATTGATCTTCCCAACCTTGATCATGACGAGTCAAACCAGCCGTATCAACTAATACCAACCTTTTATCAGAAAGTGTTTCTAATATTTCAGTCAAAGATTGCTGATTTTCAGCTATTTTTACTGGAACGCCCATTATTCGACCCATCGTTTGCAACTGCTCTTGCGCACCAATGCGATAAGTATCTGTTGTCACTAAAGCAATGCCATCTTTACCTTGCTCTAACATATGTTGTGCGGCCAGTTTAGCCAATGTTGTTGTCTTGCCTGCACCCGTTGGACCTACTAAAGCGATAATGCTAGTCTCTTGAGCAAAAGGCATACGTCGAATAGGTACATCTTGAATTATTTTATCTAAAATATGCTCCCATGCTTGTTTCAAATCGACATATTGACTAGCTGTTTCAAGCCAATCACAGGCAATAGAAGAAGAAAATCCTAAGATAGCTAATTGCTTAAATAAGTAACTAGAAATGGGTTGAGAATAATTAAAATTCACCCAATTTGTTTGCGTTAACTGACTTTTTAATAATTCTTTTAATAATTTTACCTCAACCTTTAATGATTCCACTTCTTCTTTATAAGCATTAGAAACAGGACTTCTTTTAGATTTTTTATCTTTAACGCTAACTGAATCATCAGATGATAATTGATCTCCAGATGATTGATATACTATTTTTTTGCTTTCAGAAGACGGAGCCGTTTTTATTTTTTTATAATCTGAAGATAAAGATTTATTTTTCTTCATTAAATTTTCAATAAATTCTCTATTTTTCAGCGCATTTCTTTCTAATATCTCTACATGTTGTTGAGTTTTATCGTTTGATTTAAAATCATGAGATGAATGATCCTGCCGATCATAAGGATCAACATCTATTTTTTTAGCGAATGCATTAACGCCTTTTTGATGTTCCCATTTTTGGGATAACTGTTGATTACTATAAGGTGAAGCAATGACTTCAACACCATTTTCTAGTGTTCTATTACTTAAAATAACCGCCTCATCACCCAGTTCTTCTCTGACTTTTTGTAAGGCTCTTCGCATATCTTGCGCAAAATATCGCTTTACTTGCATTGCTTTTCCCCAATCACCGCTTCATTTGAGTGAATGAAATCACGCTAATCTGCTGCCAATGTAGACACAACCGTTACTTTTTTATTTGCCGGAATTTCGTTATAAGCGAGTACATATAAATTCGGCATGTTGTACCTTAAAAATTTTGATAACAAAGATCTAATACCCGACGCAACTAAAATGACAGGAGATTGCCCCATACGCTCTTGTTTCTTCACAGCTTCCGATGCGTACTTTTGCAAACGTTCTGCAAGACCAGGTTCAAGAATCGCATCTTTATCAGATCCACCATTTTGTCGCGCCTGCATAACTGAGCTAAGCAACAACTGTTCCAAATCAGGATTTAACGTGATAACGGGAATTTCAGGCTGATTTCCTACGATGGTTTGTGCAATCATGCGCGCTAATGCAATACGCACCCAAGCAGTTAATGCGTCGGGGTCTTGACTCTTCACGCCCGCTTCTGCCAATGCTTCTGCAATCGTGCGCATATCTCTAATGGGAATAGATTCCTGCAAAAGATTTTGTAATACCTTGAGTAAAACACTTAAAGGTAGGGGTTGAGGTGTCAAACTTTCTACTAAATGCGGCGCAGTTTTTTGCAATTGATCAATCAATTTTTGAACTTCATCATGACCTAATATTTCATGAGCATACTGATGCATAATTTTATTCATATGCGTAGCAATAACCGTACTCGCATCAACGACGGTATAACCTAATGATTGTGCCTGATCTTTTTGCTCTAAATCAATCCAAATGGCTTCCATACCAAAGGCGGGATCTTTACCAATAATACCTTCTATTGTCCCTAATACTTGACCGGGATTAATTGCCAATTCTTTTTCTGGATAAATTTCTGACTCAGCAAGAGGAACACCCATTAAAGTAATACGATAAGCATTGGGTAATAAATCCAAATTATCTCGAATATGAACAGTCGGCATTAAAAATCCTAATTCTTGAGAAAGTTTTTTTCTGACACCTTTAATTCTCTGGAGTAATTTTCCTCCCTGCGTTTTATCTACCAGAGTAATTAATCGATAACCTACTTCAAGACCAAGAATATCAACCGATTGCACA
Organism: Gammaproteobacteria bacterium; assembly: GCA_023265895.1. Taxonomy (GTDB): domain Bacteria; phylum Pseudomonadota; class Gammaproteobacteria; order Pseudomonadales; family JAHFSE01; genus JAHFSE01. The sequence goes on along the minus strand of JAHFSE010000015.1, from coordinate 24,783 downwards.
TCATCCCAACCTAACTCTTTCATTGAATCAGCAGTATGTTGTAAATGAGCTTCTGATGTTTGTGGGGTATTATTTAAATGATTATTTGTTTGTCGAGTTAGTAATACATTATTTTTATGACTTAACGAAGTTTGTTTAGCTGATTTTCCAATACCATATTTTTTAATGAAATAAACACCAGATCCACAAATAATGGCTAAACCTAAAAAAGCTACATGCGGCATACCAGGAATAACGCCCATAGCACCTAACATAGTAGCTGCAATTAATAATGATTTTGGGTTTTCAAACATTTGTCGAATAATTTGCGTTGACATTTCTTCTGAACTATTCACGCGGGTCACCATAATGGCTGCCGCCGTTGATAACAGTAAAGAAGGAATTTGAGCGACCAAACCATCTCCGATGGTTAATAAAGCATAGCGCTTTGTTGCATCAGCAAAAGCTAAATGATGCTGTAATATGCCAATGGCTAAACCACCTAACAAGTTAATAAACAAAATTAATATTCCAGCCACTGCATCACCACGCACAAATTTGCTGGCACCATCCATTGCACCATAAAAATCAGCTTCCGCTGCAATTTCAGATCTTCTGGCTTTTGCTTCGTCTTGTTTAATCAGACCTGCATTAAGGTCTGCATCAATAGCCATCTGTTTTCCTGGCATAGCATCTAACACAAAACGTGCACTGACTTCAGAAACACGCCCAGCACCTTTAGTAATAACAACAAAATTAATGATGACTAAAATAGCAAAAACCACTAAACCTACCGCATAATTACCACCAATCACTACCTCACCAAAGGCTTGAATAACTTTTCCAGCAGCATCACCGCTGGTATGACCATTGAGTAACACCACACGGGTTGAAGCAACGTTTAGCGCTAAACGCATTAAGGTAGTGATTAATAAGATGGTAGGAAATACCGCAAAATCCAGCGGCCTCAGACTATAAATTGTTGCCATTAAAACCACTAACGATAAGGCAATATTAAAACTGAAAAAGAGGTCTAATAAGAAAGGTGGAATGGGTAAGGTGACCATGGCCAGCATACCCATTAAAAAAATCGGTACGCCAATATAACCTTGCTTAAGGTTTTTGAACTGCTGAAAAACCATTGTCGTCATAAAAAATCCTAGGCGTCAAAAATCCAACACTGCTCCCACTGAAAACGCAATCCATTGCCTTTAATTTTTTAAAAACTGACGGTTTTCATATGCGGAGATGCAAATACCTAGGAAATTGCAAAAAGCATGCTGATCCTAAAAATCAGCACAATAGACTATCAGCGAGGCCTATTATTGATAATAAGCCCACTGACTCTGATTTTATGTGGAAATAAACTTATCTCTCTGATTCAGCAACGGCCAATAGCTGAGTCACTTGCTTACTTTGATAGAAAGGCGCTAACCCGGCACGAATTCTTTGCTCTAAATAGCCCTGCTCTTTTGCTACCTGTATCCAGTGTAAGCTATGTCTCTTCAGTTCTTGAATTAATAATGAAGTATCTCCACCTAAGGAGTCAAAGAAACTGACGGGTGTTCGTTCACCATGTTTTTCTAACCAATATTCAATAAAGACTGAGCAAATTTCAATAAAATGTGCTGATTTACGATAATGAAACCAAAAGGCTTCGGATAAAGTTACGAAATCTACTAAATCTTGATCACGAATATAATCTTGTGCGCTATCTAAAGTTTTATGATGCACTTGAGACCAAATATGCTCCGCCACTTGACGAATACTATCACCACTTAAACTTTTATTCAGAATGCGTTCACTTAATTCAACGGTTTTTGGAATATGTTGTTTAATAAAATCCTTAGCGGTTTTTTCCACAAAGGTATCTAAATTAGGCAAAGTTTTACTCAAGCTCCACTTACTCATTTTTAGCATCGTGGAAACACCTGGCATTTTTGCCAGAAAATTTTCTTCCAACATAAAATCTTTAATGCCGTTATATAATACGTCGGATACCAGCTGAACATAAATAGAACTATTTAATAGAGCTGAAATAATTTGTTCACGCAATTCGGATAAATCAATAATTTTTTCAACCAGCTGTTGATTTTGTTTTTTACTAAAAACATCTGAAAGATGTGTTTGAGTATTAATTTCAGCATGCAAAATGGTTTTTTGGACATCTAAAAATAAATCGTGTCGATGCTTGGCAATTTCACTTCTATCAATGGGATAATCCACTAATACCGTTTGAATGGTCGCTAATAAATCTTTTTTATTAATGAGTTGATTTAAAGTAACTTGCTCTAATACCGAACGCAATGCAGTAATTTCAGCTTCAACCTGTTGCAACCAGGTATCACCAGAACATTGATTCAGTAAAAAAGAGACGTGCGCTTCGTAGAGCTGGCTCGCCAATGGAGACAACTCAACTTTTGGGTGATGCTTCATAAATTAAAATCCAATAGCTACAGGTGTGGTTGTTAATGAACTAAAACGAATGGTGGTGGGAACTTGCATAATAAATTCCGCACCAAATACTTCAGCGGGACTATAAACACCGCGCAAAAAAGACTCGGCTAATAATAACTGCGCTGTTCTCATGGCGATCACAGCGGTTAATTTCGGCTCTGCCAAGGTTTCTAATCCTGCTTCAAAAACCTGCCCATCGTAATCTTTTCCGACCATCCAAATCAATGTACGCCCTGAAATTTCACCTGATCGAATAGGATCTTTAAAACGATCTGCAAAATGATTTTTAGATAATTTATGCGACAAGAAATATTTTTGCAAAAAATGCCGAATACTGTCCTGTTGTAATAAAACTTTAGGCGCTGATGCCACCCATTTGAGCAACCAAGTTAACGCACCTGTTTGCGTCATATAAGTTTTCATGTTAGGTATGTGACTCCAACGATAGCAGATTTCTAGCGCGGCAGAAGGATAAGAAATAACAGACTTAACACCTCGGCTGAATGCAAAACTTTTTAGATTTCGACCAAAGGGTTCATCAATTAATTTATGATTCCGTCTCAATCGCCCACCCAAGGTAATACCATCCAACCATAAACCCACACCCAACTGTGGATTGACATCAATTGCAACTTCTAATGAAGCAATTGTTGGATGAGCTTGCATTAAATACATTAACAAACAATCCACTGGCGCCACCTCCAAACCACACCCTAATACAGCGGTAATACCGCTGGCTTGAGCCTGAGCTTGATATCGCCATAATTGCTGCATGGTTGGAATTTCCGCATTCAGATCCACATAATGAGAACGACTGATCAAACAAGCCTTGAGTAACGGCTGTGCGGTTTGATAATAAGGCCCGGCAGCATTTAAAACTAAACTGACATCCGCAAGACCCTCAGCTAGAACAGAGTCATCCTGCAAATCTAACATGCGCCAAGGCAAACCATAACGCTCCGCTAATGGCCTTAACTTGGCGATAGAACGCCCTGCTAATAATGGCCGCTCTCCCTGCGCTAAGGCTTCATGCAAAATAAGTTGACCCTGAACACCATAGGCGCCATAAAGCATCCAAGTTTTTGGTTTAGTCACAAACTCCTTTGTCACTACCTTATTATTCATACAATTACTGTCTCCTTATCTTTGTCTGTCCTGCATTTTTTATGTTACTTCAATCATTTCAAACCGTTATACAGAAGGGTTATAAACGACGCAACGATTAATCAACAGAGCATAAAATAGATAGCTGTCAAGCACAGAATCCCATTCAAAGCACATTATCTGAGAGGTACAACAAAATACAAAAATATTATCCAATAACCAAAAATAATGGCCATTTAATGTCTATCATTGAATTAATTCCTAATGCAAATATGCAATAGCACGACGGTCAGTAATTTTATGAATATGAGCTATCCAAAGGTAGGCGACTGGTATCAGTTTGGCGTTCAAACTAACAAAGTCATTGAAGTGGTCGCAGTAGATCGTCGATTTGGGGTCATCACAACCCAATGCGTAGATGGCGAACTGGATGAAATCGACGCAGAACAATGGAGAGACTTAGAACCTTATCATGCAGATATGAATGATTGGGCACGCGTGACTTATTTTACAGAATTAACCGATATGGAAGAACAGCAAGAAACGGAATGGCAAGCAGCTGAACAACAATATCAGCTGCAACAAGATCAGAATTTTAAATTGCATTGAATTTAAATTTTCCATATCCCCTTTTAAAAAAGGCGTTGTACATAAATAGGGGGGGCAAGGAATAGCGGGAAATCTATATATTCTTTATCGAATTCAGGCTAACTACCATTCTTGCATTTGCTCTCGAAAACGCTGCACTCTTTGAGTTAATTCAGCATGTATTTTTAAAAGCATTTCACACGTTAAGCGAGTTTCTTGTAGCGGAATTTTTTGCAGTGTAGTCGCATGTTTTGCCGTTTGTACGGCTGTTATCCCATAACGAGAATAATGCATCAATAATAATTTTAAATCACTCTCCTCTTGCTGCGCCCATTCAATTAATTCACCGATTTCTGGTATTTGTTTTCGATAGGGCAATAACGCAGCTAAAAATGGCTCATTTTGATGAGGATCCGTCATATCCCATTGAGCTAATTGCTGCTTAAATTCAGAAAGCACACCATATTTATCTAACAATTCGTAGGCTAACGACCGCCAAGCAGCGACTAAGAAATAACTGACTGATTCTTCAAAACAACTATTTTGCGCAGGTAAAATGAGTTGATCAATATAACGATCTGAAGCAACTAAACTGCCAGACCATTGCTCTAATAATATTTTAGCAAAATAGAGTTTCTGATTGACCAATTCAGCAATGGAAACCGGTATTGTCATAATAGGCTCAATTATTCCGTAACAGACCAGCGACCATTCTTATAAAATGCGGCCCATTTCGTCGCTTTGTTATTCATTTCACTAGTAACGTATTGCTGCTTAGTTTTTCGACTGAAACGAACGATAGCTTTATTGCCTTGCGAATCTTGCACCGGCGCATCCGCTAAATATTTCAGTTTTTCTGGCAACTGATCACGAATATTTTGCAGTTCTTCTACCAAAGGCGCTCGCGTTTCTCGATGTTTTGGAAATTGGCTGGCGGCTAAAAAAATCCCGGCAGCGCCTTCACGCAATAAATAATAATCCTCCATTTTTTCACAGCGCAAATGTGGCATGGGTATAGGATCTGATTTAGGCGGCGCCGCTTCACCACTTCGAAGTAATTTTCGAGTATTCGAACAGTCACTCGCTGTACAACCAAAATATTTACCAAAACGTCCATTTTTAAGCTGCATTTCACTGCCGCATTTATCACAGGTGATCACTGGTCCATCATAACCTTTTAGTTTAAATTGTCCCGATTCTAAAATATAACCAGCGCAATCTGGACTATTTCCACAAATATGCAGTTGGCGTTTTTCATCAACTAAATAACGCTCCATTGCTGTACTACATTTGGGGCAACGTTTTTTACCTCTTAATTCATTGATCTCTGCTTCATCATCATCGGTGAGTTGGGTTTCTGCTTCTATACCAGGAATTAAATTAATCGTGGTTTTACAACGCTCTTTCGGTGATAAGGCGTAGCCAGAACAACCTAAGAAAATACCGGTACTTGCAATCCGAATTTGCATCGGACGTTGACAAGTAGGACAAGCCATATCAATTTCAACGGGTGTGTTCGCTTGCATACCATCGGGTTTTTCTGCCTGTTGTAAACGCTGACGGAAATCAATATAAAAATCATTTAAGACTTTTTTCCAATCCACATGCCCTTCAGAAATTTCATCTAATTGCTTTTCCATATCGGCGGTAAAATGATAATCCATTAAATGATTAAAGCTTTCATTTAAACGATCAGTGACAATTTCACCTATTTTTTCCGCATAAAAACGCCGATTCTTTAATTGCCCATAACCACGTTCTTGGATCGTAGAAATAATCGCAGCATAGGTTGATGGTCGACCAATACCTTGCTTTTCTAATTCTTTCACCAAACTGGCTTCCGTATATCGCGCTGTTGGTTTAGTAAAATGTTGCTTTGGCTCAAGCCGATCTAATAATAATATTTCACCGGTTTTAATATCAGGCAAAGGTTGTTCATCTTCACTTTCTTTTGCTAAAGGTTGTACTTTTAAATATCCATCAAAACGCAAAACACGGCCACGGGCTTTCAATTCAAAATCACTGGCTGCAACTATAATTTGCGTACTTAAAAATTCCGCGGGCGGCATTTGTGAGGCAGTAAAACGGCGCCAAATTAATTCATAGAGTTTTTGTGCATCTTTTTCTAACTCTGTTTGGTGTTGTGCAAGTCGAGTAATATCCGTTGGACGGATGGCTTCATGGGCTTCTTGTGCGCCTTGTTTGCTACTATATATATTTGGCTGTTTAGGCAAATAAGCGTCGCCCCACTGCTCAACTATGTAATCTCGACACATCTGCAAAGCATCGGCACTAATATTCGTTGAATCCGTTCGCATATAAGTAATGTAGCCATTTTCATACAAACGCTGGGCAAGCGTCATGGTTTTTTTCACGCCAAATCCAAGGCGCGTGCTTGCTGCTTGCTGCAATGTCGAGGTAATAAACGGTGGCGATGGACGAGAACTGGTGGGTTTATCTTCTCGTTTAATCACGCGATATTCAGCAGGTTTAAGTGCAGCAACGGCACGATCTGTTTCTGCTTGATGATTAGGGCGAAAATTTTCCTCGGCATGTTTGGTGACTTGCAAACGAATTTTATCTTTTTTGCTGGTATGAGTATCAGCAAATAATTCCCAGTATTCTTCTGGTGTAAAAGCGCGTATCTCTCGCTCTCGCTCAACTAATAAACGCACTGCAACGGATTGCACTCGTCCAGCAGACAAACCACGGGCAATTTTACTCCACAATAATGGAGAAACCATATAACCCACCACGCGATCTAAAAAGCGGCGGGTTTGTTGTGCATTGACGCGATTTAATTTTAATGTGTCTGGACGGTCAAAGGCAGATTTAATCGCTGTTTTGGTAATTTCATTAAAAACCACTCGTTTGAAGCGTTCAGCTGGCCCGCCAATGACTTCCCGCAAATGCCAAGCGATGGCTTCTCCTTCACGATCCAAGTCGGTTGCGAGATAGATGATGTCTGCTTGTTCCGCTAATTTTTTAAGCTCAGCAATGACTTTTTCTTTACCTGGCAAAATTTCATAACGGGCACGCCAGTCATTTTCAGGATCAATGCCCATACGTTCAATCAGTGCAGTATGAGATTTTTTTTCTTTGTGGCGTATCTTTTCATCCACAGCCATTTTGCGTGTTTTCGCCGCTTCTTTGGCTCGTGCAGCAGTATCTAAGGTCTTTTGGCCTTGACCACTGACCGGCAAATCGCGGACATGACCTATGCTAGATTTGACGATATATCCTTGACCAAGATATTTATTGATCGTTTTTGCCTTGGCCGGCGATTCCACAATAACTAGGGATTTACTCATAAATTTTGTCTTAAAATATTCATTCGGATTTGTCTAATGCCCCGTCAAGACTCTTATTACTTTGACTGGCGAGCTACAAGAATAGCCTCTCAATGAGGGTTGTGCCGGCATAAAGAAATGAAAGGAACCCTTAGTATATAAATGCTTCATCAAGATGGGTCAAGTGATTCACCAGAATAATTTTACTAAGGAACCTGTCGCAGAATCTCCACTGGCTGCATAGACGCTGCTCGCCAAGCAGGGTAAATGGCCGCTAACAAACACAGTAAGAAGGCGGTTATTGCAACTTTTAGCACATCACCCATCTGTAATACCGAAGGCAAAAAACTGACAAAATAACTGTCGCCCTCAAATAAGGTTCGATGGGTTATTTGTTCAAACTGATGAATAAGATCTGGTAAATATTCAGATAAAATACAACCTAAAAAAATACCAGCACTAATCCCAAGCAAACCAATAACAGCACCCTGCACTAAAAAGATACCGATCATTTGAGAAGCGCAAAAACCATAAGTTTTTAAAATAGCCATCTGTTTGTTTTTTTGTTTAACCGTCATCACTAAACTGGTTGTTAGATTTAATGCAGCAACCAATAAAATCAATAACAGTAATAATCCCATCACGGTTCTTGGCATTTTGATCGCTTGATATAAATTGTCGTAGCTATAAGTCCAATCAATAACACTATAATTTTGATGCAGGTAATGAAATAACTCCGTTGCAATGAAAGGCGCTAACATCACTTGATCAATGGAAACTTTAAATCCCTGCGGTCCGGCACGTTGCAACCAAGCATTTGCTTGTGTCAAATTCATGATTCCAATGTGTTTGTCTAAATCTGTTTTTGTATTAAAGGTTCCTAATAAAATGACGGTTTTATTATCAGGCAACAAAGATTGTTCTCTCGCATTACTCCCCGATTTCGCAATGAGTAGATGCAGTGTTTGACCGGGCTGTAGCCGCAATTTTTTTGCTAAATGTTCTCCTAAAAAAATACCTTCAGGCTGTTTTTCTAACTGATGCCACTGAACAGTTGAAATATAATTTGACCATTGTTTTGATGCTATTTCCCTCTGAGCATCCATCGCCCATAACAGTAAACTTTCCGTATGATTGGCGGTAACAGCCAGTGCGGGCAATTCACTAAAGGGCGTAACAGTTTTACTTTTTGGGTATTGTTTAAGTTGTTGCTCCAATATTTTTCCATCTTTATTTTGATCAAATGAAAAAACCTTAATCGGTGCAGTTAAACCAATGATGCGTTGCTCGAACACTTGCTCAAATCCGTTAAGCACTGAAAGTACTGTAATTAAAGTTGCAACACCTAAGGTTAAACCTAAAATAGAAATCCAAGCATAAAAAGAAAGTACACCCTGCTTTCGCACGGACATCATGTAGCGCAAACCAATGAATAAGGAAACCGGTTTATACATTGAACACTCACTGATTGACGTTATCTCTAAATTCGTGGCGTCAAAATATAATTAAATTTTGCTTTCTACAAGAGAGGATGACAAATAGATGCAGCGACCTCGATGAAGGTCGCTCAGTTGGAGGCGTTATGCATAGCTGGCGATGGCAATGCCGATACAAAATTTTTTATAGAGAGGAACGACGCTCACCCGCATCATGGGCATAATGCTGAGTATAAGCGACCGGGATCATATAGACGGGAATCTGAGAGAGCTGTAATACCTTCGAGGTCGTTGCACCCAGCAGTGGCATATCACGTAAGGTGCCACTAGAACCTAACGTAATTAAATCGGCTCCAACAGCAATGGCTTCCTGCAAAATCATATCTGCTGGCTGCCCTTTGACCACGCGCATATCCACAATTCGCCCCACATCATAGGGTGAATCAATCAGCTCTTGGTGAAAAGCTTCTAATACCTGATCACGAATGGCACCCATAACGGCGTCCAAACCATAAGCTTTGAGCTCACCCATCATTTCTCTAGGCACATAGGTTTCCAATACCGCATCAGCAAAAACCCCGATGGGTTCTACGGCATGCATAATAACAACTCGAGCATTATTATCTTCAGCAAGTGCAAGCACCTGTTGCAGCATATAAGTACTGTAAATACCCAAATCGGTGGGATATAAGATGGTCTTAATCATGGACACTACTCGTTGACTGGATGAAGAATCAACGTCCTTGAATTTAAGTGAAATCAGAAGATCTATAGGGAAGCCAAACCTCCCATAGTTTGAAGCATAGCAGCGGCTTTTCGATTTTCACCGCTCAGCAAAGATTAGATTCCAGCTTTTTTGTAACCCAGGCTATTCATCAGACATCTTTTTGATATTAACCACGCCATGCGGTACATGACCCGCAGCAACATAGACAGAAGCAGCTCGACAATGATTCTCTTGATCGTCAAAAAGATATCTGCATTGAATGCATGGAGAAATTCGCTTTTATCCATACCACCCAAAAATAATGATTCATCAATGCGAATATCCCAAGCACGCAGAGTACGCACTACGCGCTCATGAGCGGGCGCAGAACGCGCGGTCACCAGCGCCGTTCTCAAGAGATTGTTAGCTTGCGGAAAATTTTTCTGAATATGATTTAACGCAGCCAAAAAATCTTTAAATGGCCCACCACTCAATGGCATTTTTGCTGCTGCTTTTTCCTTTGCCGTAAATGCAATTAATCCTTGCTCTTGATAAACACGCTCTGCTTCATCTGAAAATAAAACCGCATCTCCATCAAATGCGATGCGCAATTGTTCACTGCACTCTGCACTTTTTCTACCCGGCAAAATAATAGCCGCGGCAATACCCTCACCTAAAGCACGACAGACATCTTCAGAATTCGTCGATAAAAATAAATGTCCACCAAAAGCTTTAATATAGCGGTAAGGACTTAATCCACCAGTAAATGCTGCACGAGAAATGGGTAATTGATGATGCTCAATAGAATTAAATACACGTAGCCCAGTATCAGAAGAATTGCGCGATAATAAAATTACTTCAATGCGAGTGGACTCATCCAGACAAGCATTAATCGCCAATAATTTTTTCACTAACGGAAAAGCATCTCCCGGCTCTAAGACATCTTCTTCATGATCAATTTGATATTGACGATAAGCATCAAGCCCCTGCTCTAAATACACTTGATGACTTTCTTTTAAATCAAATAATGCGGTAGAAGAAATCGCCACGACCAAACGATGTGCCGGTTTATAACCCATAAAAATTCCTAGATAAATCTAAATAGCTCAGTATAGTGTATCAATTCGTTGACTTATTTTAGCAAATAATGATGAAGGAATACGCAATTATGTGGCAATACATGATTAAAATTCTGCTTTCTGCAACCGTTTTAGTGGCTGTCGCTGAACTCGCTAAACGCCATTCTATGTGGGCGGCAACACTGGCTTCTTTACCGATTGCATCCATTCTCACTTTCATTTGGATTTATTTAGATTCTGGCAATACAGAAAAAATCGTCACACTGTCTCAAGGTATTCTTTGGTTAGTATTACCTTCTCTCCTATTTTTTATCACGCTGCCTTTTTTAATTCGCTATGGTTTTGGATTTTGGATGAGCTTGGGGATCGATTGTTTTATAACAGCCTTGGCTTATTTCGGCATGCTAAAAATATTGATGTGGGTAGGCGTTAAAATTTAAGCCTATTGAATTTGCTCTTTTCATTGACTAGGCTCAAATTCATTAGTAGCGTTTAAATTTGGGAGAAAAATTGCATGCAAAATTCCATGGTCACTACGGCATTTACACTACCCGGATATAAAATAGTTAAAAATTTAGGTGTTGTGCAAGGTATTACCGTCCGCTCTCGCTCTATTATCGGTAGCTTTTTTGCTAATTTACAAACTATTTTTGGTGGTAATATTACCTTATATACCAGCCTTTGTGAGCAAGCACGCTTCGACACCTATCGATTTATGTGCAAACAAGCAGAACAAAAAGGTGCCAATGCAATTATTGCTGTGCGTTATGATGCCACTGAAATCATGGCAGGACTGACTGAAGTGCTTTGTTATGGTAGCGCCGTTGTAGTAGAAGCGGAATGGACAAGTACACCCTAAAGAGCGACTACAAACAACGAGTCGCTCTTTTAAAAAAAGAATAACCGTCTATTCCGCTTTTTTATCACAACAACTCATCGCCGGTTTGGAGCAATCCATCTCAGCGTTTTTCTTGCAGCAATTATCCATAGCGCAAGGACCAGCACCATGCAGGATAATTTGCAATAAACCACCTGCAATAGCCACATTTTTGAGAAACATGATCATCTGCATAGGGTCAGCAAAATGACTGTGAAAAATTACTGCAGCGATAATAGAAAAACCAGCCAGCAGTAAAGCCACTAAGCGAGCACGATATCCAATAAACAAAAGAATACCACCCGTCAGCTCTAGGACAATGACTAAGGGTAATACAGCACTCGGCACACCCATGCTCTGCATAAAGCCTTGCGTTTCCGCATAACCCGTTAATTTACCAATCCCAGCTAACACAAAAATTAATGCAAGAAAAAAACGACTCACCACACTGAGCATACGCGCCACAGCAAGTTGAGTGGTGACACAAGCAGTAATAGGGCAGCATCCTTTCATAGAATTCATCATCTTCATTCTCCTCCTAATAAAATTATGACCATAAAAAATATCTACTGCTTTTTCGCTCTCTGATAGTCTAGCATGCAATCACTAAAGGCGATTAAATCAGACAAAGCTTGCTTAATAACAGCTTCTACTATGTCCATATTTAATACTTGATACTCATGCACAGCGATATTGCGAAAACCTACCATCTTCATCATACGCTCTTCCAGCAGAGACGAAATAACATTTTTCCTTGCTAGTAGAGAAAAACTTTCAGCGCTGCTGTTCGGCACACCCAACTTTTCTTGCTTAATAACATAATTGGCTAAATCAATAGCCTGCTCGCAAGCGCGAGTAATATTCAATATGGCCGCATCTTGATGTGAATAACTTTCGCGAAAGCGTCCATCAGCTAACTGAAATTCTTCTCGCACGCGCTGGATACAACGCTGAATGCTCTGCACTTTGTTAATAATAATATCGCTCATAGGGCATACGCTCTTCCTGTTAACCAAAAATCTTTTACTATCTCTCTACGTTCCTGATTAAGCTGTTGATAAAAAGATAAAGTTAGGGCCTCAAATTCATCTGCAGCATATTCATCAGCGCACTCAATACGACGATCCGCCATAATAATTTCCTTTTGCAATACCGTAGAGACTCGACGCAAATTAATCAGATCTACTGGTTTGCTTAATTGCTTCACTATCTGTTGCGTCAAAGTTTGCCAGTGCCAAAAATCGATTTTTTTAGCTTGAGCGGGGGGTAATAATACGGCTACATCCAGATCACTCTCTAACCTCTCATGCCTTGTACCCCAAGAACCAAATAAATAAATAGCCTGCACGCTAGGATAAGCGCTTAAAATAAACTGTATTAGCTGTTGCTCCATCTCAATAGCTTCTCCATTATTATAAAATACTACAAGCCTCATTAAAGGATAAGCGAGGGCCACGAGAATGCAACTTGCTGATATCACCATACCCTAAATTCACTAAAAAATTCGCTTTATATCGACCCTCTGGGAAAAACAATTCGTTGATTTTCCCAGCATCAAATCCTGACATAGGGCCAATATCCAAACCTAAAGCTCGCGCCGCCAGCATTAAATAAGCACCTTGCAAACTGCCATTACGAAAACCCGCTTCATCCGCAGCTGCAGGATTATTCGCATAAATCGGTTTAGCATCAAAAGCGGGATATAAATGCGGTAATTCATTATAAAATTCAGTGTCGGTAGCAACAATAACCGTTACTTGTGCTTGCATAGTCTGCAGAATATTCGCTTCCATTAACGCTGTAGCTAATTTTTCTTTCGCTGACTTTGAACGCACAAAAACAAAACGTGCAGGAGACATATTAAAAGAAGTGGGTGCCCATTTGGTTAAATCATAGAGCTGATGTAATAACGCATCAGGAATTTCACGATCAACAAACGCGTGATGACTGCGTGCTTCGGTGAATAATTGCTTTAATGCGTTTTCATTCAAGGGCGTGTTAGACATACATTTTCTCACTTGTATATAAATGGCATTGCAAAATTTTATATTTAACTCCCCCCGCCCCCTCTTTAAAAAAGAGGAGGGGTTTCGCTTTCATACTCCCCCTCTTCAGATGAAGAGGGGGTTGGGGGGAGTTTGAATAGACTGCTCTCGATAGATTTCTGAATTATGGCGACCACACCTGCATTTTCCAACCCCTAACAAGCGGTAAATACAAAGCAATGTGAATCGGGTAATTTTCACCACGCTGCTGTTGCACATGATGCATGACTTTAGCATAGCTCTGCAACTGCGGCTCATATAACTGCCAAGCTTGCTCAAGCTCGGCATCAACCAACTTATAATCGACAATCCAACGAATATCATCGGCAACAAAACTGCGGTCGATAATTAAACGCTGTACTTTTCCCCCTATCTTTCTGGTGATATCGAATTCACTAACGGCTTGCTGATGATGAGTTAACAACCATTTTCCTCGCGCATCTTGCAACATTTCACCAATAGCTTTTTCTAATAAAGTTAATGCATGAGTCAATTCAGTCACAAGCACACCCTGCTGAACTAACAAGCTCCGCCATGCGATGCGATAGTTTTCAATTTGCTCGAACAACAATTCAGGCACACCAAAACGACTAAAGCCTTCTAAAATACGATGCATGACTTGACCGGTTGCGCGTAAACCTAAGGGATCTTGGTCAGCAGGTGCATGATTCTTATCTGGACAGTCACTAGAGCCCGCCTCTACTTTCTGCAATACCAACAAAGGATTTTGCCAATTTTTTGGGAAACGATATAAATGTGCACTGGCTTTTTTATTCTCTTCCCTGGCGAGGGAAACTTGCAGGTCGGGTTTTGCGCAGAAAGAAAAATGATCATTTTTTTCCAATACCGGCCACAAAAGTTTCAAAAAACTGCCTGATTTAGGCATTGCCCATTTTGTTTCAGCATCTACTTTTTCAGATAACTCAATACAAGCCAGCAAATCTACTTGTTGCCGCGCACGTGTAACCGCCACGTAAAATAATCGACGCTGCTCTTGTTCAAGTTGTTGACGCTGTAATTTTCGCAGAAAATGATAAATACCTTCCTCTTTATCATAGGCATTTTGAATAGGCGCCAAACAGAGTAATTCCCCCACTTGCGGATGCAAATGCCGCCACCACATGAATAATTCTTTTTCATCAGGCGGCGTCGTTTTTTCTAAATACGGCAGAATTACATGATCGAATTCTAAACCTTTGGCTTTATGAATCGTCATAATTTGCACAGCAGCACCGGCAATTTCCGGCAATTCACTATAAAGCTGCGCTAATTTTTCTTCTAAACGATCAAAATCAGTTAAATCATTGGCTTGATCTAATTTATTTAATAAACGAAAAAATGATTGCACTTCTTTGACTTGATGGGCATGAATACAGAATAAACCACCCAGCGCTAACCAAGTTTGTTCTACCGTTTCTGCTACGCCTAATCGACGACGTTGCGCTAACGCTGAAGCTAATACTTCACAGCAACGCGTTAATCTCTGAAAACCGTCCGAAGTTAACTCAATATTTCCATTCACTGCTGCTAACATTTGCTGCCAAAGGACGCCTTCTTCACTGGCCAGCGCATGTAAATCCACCAGTGTTAAACCACACCAAGGGCTGCGCAATAATGCTAACCACGCAATACGATCTTCTAAACAAAACAATGCTCGCGTCAACGACATGAGATCTTGAATAAAAGGTCGTGCTTGTAAAGATTCAATTTCTACTGCTTGTAATGGAATATTTTCTTGTTGTAACTGTTGCATCACCACTTGAATATGTGATCTTGCCCTGACTAAAATCGCTAAGCTATTATTTGGCGCTTTACTTCTATGCTGCTTCACCAATTCCACTATCTGTTGATGCTGATCTTCATCGGTTAAACAGGGGTGAAATTGCACGGGATTTTCTTGCACTGAATGATTTTCAGCGCGCCCCGCATAAGAAGCAGAATAAGTGACTGCACCCGTGATTAAATCCGATTGAGCAGGAAAAATCTGACTAAAACTAGTATTCACCCACGCCAGCAAAGCAGGTTGCGCACGAAAATTAGCTGACAAGCGAATCACCTCTAAGGGCCAATGCGCCAATCCCTGTTGTTGTGCACGCAAAAACAAACTCACATCGGCTTCACGAAAACGATAAATCGACTGCATAGGATCACCAACCAAAAAGACAGTGCGACCATCACCGACTTGCCAACCTTCCAATAAATTTTCCAATAATTTTAAATGAGTCACCGAAGTATCTTGGAATTCATCGATTAAAATATGTTGTAATTGATAATCTAATTTTAATTGCAATTCGCTCGGTGCATCTGACGCATTGAATGCCTGTAAAGCCCGCAAGCTGAATTCACAAAAATCTACTTGGCCATATTCTTCAAAAACCACCGTGAGTTGCGCTACAGCAATAGGCAGTATTTCTAATAATGCGGTTAATAATTGCCAATCCTCTTCACGATAATGCAAAGGTGGACAAGCTAAAATCGCATCAAACTGATTGAGCCACAGCGTTTCTTGTTGTAAATCTTCCAATACATGCTGCATTAATCCTTTGTGATAAGAAAAGGCTTCTTTTTCTGCTTTATTTGTTGTACTGCTGGCAGCAGGAAAACCAAAAGTTTTATTTAATCCACCCGGTAATCTCCAGTTACGCTGATTATTTTGTTCCGTCGTTAAAAAATTCGCCCAGGCTTGCCAGAAAGGCAAATCCATTAAACTGGCATTAGGCGATGCATAACGCTCCAACCAAATAGACACCGGCATTGTTTTATTGTCTTGCGCTAAATAATGAGCTGCGCGTTGTGCCAATGCCGGCAATTCATTGAGTACTGGATATTTATTTTGCAATACTTGCCAAGTTTGCCAAGCCGCTTGCACAGCATCTTCTGCTAATAATCGCAACACAGATTCTAAATGTTGCTTTAATTTTTCTGGCTGTTGACGATAAGGCACCACATGCTCGAGCCACTGATCACGTTTCGCTAATAATTTTGCGATTAAGGCTTGTGCTTTATCCCATTGATTTTCTAATTGCCCTAATAATACTGTTAAAGCAGGAGACCAAGATTTATTGGTGTGCAAACCATTCAGCGCCCGTTCAGCAGCTATGTTATATAATAGATTTGGCATCTCACTCACTGCAGGTGAACCGCCTACACCCGATAACAAAGGTAATTGCCGCACTAACTGCGCACATAAACTATCGATGGTCATGATGCGTAGACGATTGGCATTTACCAACAAACCCCAATGGTGTTGCTGATCTTTTTTTAATACCGCATGAGCCAATACCCAATTAGATTTTTTCGGTTCTTCGGCAGGTTGATCCTGTTCTGCTGCATACTGCAAAGATTCCACAATCCGCTGACGCATTTCTGCTGCTGCTTTTTGGGTAAAAGTAATGGCCAGAATCTCTTCTGGTGAATCTACGTGAGTTAATAACGTTAAATATCGCTGAGTGAGTAATTCTGTTTTTCCTGAACCCGCTGGAGCTTGAACAATACAGCTATTGCGCGGATTTAATGCAGCTTGGCGTTGCGATTGATCAGATAAAATCATAACGCTCTCCTACTCGACAAATCCTTGCAAAATCACAGTGCTCACAGGTTTTTTTGCCTTCATAAGGTTGCACCACAGCTAAACCCGCGGTGATTTCATCCACTAACTGAGCTAACGAACGCTGCCAATGGGCGCGATAACTCTCCCACTGCTCCGCTGAGCATAAATCAACAGATGACTTTAAATGCACGGGTTCCGCGGCTAAGCTTTTTATCACACATTGACCGGCAATTAAATGTCCATGCATTAAACCCTGAATAGATTCATCACCTGACAAAACATATAAAGGTAATTGGGGTTCAGTTAATCTTTCGGCTAACCAGTCAATTTTTTTTACTGCGCCGGTTTTATAATCTATGACTAAGTGTTTGCCCGAGACTAATTTGTCAATCCGATCCATTCGAATATTAAATGAACGGGATTGAATTGATACCCAGCGACTCCGTTCAATCAGCATGACTTCAAAGGGTTCTCGTTGTTTTTCCAAAGCCAGCCAAGCCAAAGTAATTTTTAATAACCGCTGCTGTTCTAGTTGAATAAATGCCGGAGAAAAATCTTTTAACTCTGCCTGTCTCATACAAACTTCAGCAATGATTTTTTGTAGGAAGTTTTCTAGTTCCTGCTCAGAAAATTTAATTAATCTTTCATGAGTTTTACAGGAATGCCAAAAAACTTCTAATACACTATGGACTAATTGACCGCGTTGTTGCGGCGTTAATCCTAAAGAAATAGTCTCATAAGGTTTAGTATGTAAACGATATCTAACAAAAGCCTTAAATGGACATTCTGCTTGTGTTTTTAATAAACCACTGCCGCCGACTAAAACTTCTTCCGTTAAAATGGCTGGGCCATGGGTTTCCTCCAAATAATCTAACAGTGGCGATCGGTCAATGTACCAAAAAGTAGAAGCTGGCGCAGTTATATTTGCTGCAGGGTAATGACGAATCAAAGGTGAAACTAATAGGGTTTGACCCTCTTGTTGTTGTGGCCAACTGAGCATCAGCTGTTGTGCTGATTCGCTAAAACGTTGCATGTATTTTTTTGCTAACTCTAATTCACGCTCCGGTGAAGCATGCGGCATAGCCTGTTGCCGTTGTAGCTCTATTGGCAATAAGGGATTCGGCTGAATTGGCTGCGGCCAAGCTTGACTATGTAAACCGGTTATCCAGAGTGCATCAAATTCTTGTCCATCGGCTTCTAATAAACCTAAAATTTGCACTGGAGCTTCTTGAGTTTGTGCTTGAAAACTAAGCGTGTCGGCAATTTGATTGAGTTGTTTTAATGCAACTTCACCATCCACTTCACCCATGACCCCTTGCAACGAACGAAATAATTTTAAACATTCCCACCATTTTTTATGGACTTGATGCTCTTCGCTGGATAACACTCGCTCACCAGGCCAATGCCATTCTGCTAATATTTCCTGAAACGTTTCCGCCCATTGCGCAATGATTTGTTTGCGTGGCAGAGCATGACTCAGCATAGGTTGGGGATAACTGACAAAAGGCGAACGCAATAATTGATTGAATTTTTGCTGATTGGTTTTATTTTTCCGATAGTTTTTCAGCGCAACAGAAAGCACAATGAGCGCATCGTGAACCATTGGCGCTCTAGCTAAAGAAATACCACCAGAAACATTCACCCACTGAGTTAAATCATCCCATTGACGATTGACCAAAGTTTCCGGACATAAATATTCACGCAAAATTTTTGTTATTAATCCACGATCTTGCGTTAATTGCTGAACGACAACACCCAAACGTATTTCAGGATTTTGCTCTAATTGTTGCTGAATCCATAACGCACAAGCATGATATTCTGCCTCCTTATCGGCAAAACCTTGCTGTTGTATTTTCGCCCTTTGTGGCGTTTTTGTGAGTTGTTGATAAGAAACGCCATACTGTTTCGTTAGATGATCTAACAAAAGGGTTTGTGCCGGCGTTAATCGCTC
The DNA here is from genome assembly GCA_023265895.1 of Gammaproteobacteria bacterium. GTDB lineage: Bacteria > Pseudomonadota > Gammaproteobacteria > Pseudomonadales > JAHFSE01 > JAHFSE01. Next base: position 5,721 of record JAHFSE010000015.1, on the reverse strand, counting down.
AAAACCGTAGAGCCACACATAAGTTTTCTGCGCAAATAATGAGGCTAAATTCTGCTGCATGAATTCTGAAATTAAATCTACTTGCACGATTGATTGGGTCTGCGTTAACGTTTCTGTTAGCTCATCCAACCAATTTTCAAAAATTGGCCAATCGAGATTCATATTTTCAGTGATATTTTCTGCCGTTAATGTCCAATTGCGCATTAATGCATAAGTGTCTATTGCTAACTGCACAGCGGCTTTTGGCCTTAATAAAGGCTTAGTGTGTTCGCTCTGCTCAATAATTTTTTCCCACAGAACAAATTCTTGTTGCGCACTGAGTAATTGCGGTAAAGGCTTTGCGCTAGGCCATACGGCATGCAAGGTGTGTAATTGCGCCCACAGTGCATGTAGATAATTATCCCACGACAATGCAGTCAAACTAAGCCAAGCGCTTTTATTCTGTTGCTGTTGCAACCGATCATAACTATGGCAAAGCACAGCACTTAATCGCTGGTTTGGCGTAATCAAATAATGCACGCCTGGCGTTTTCGAATGGTAAAGAAACTGCTCGATAACTGAGTTCAGTGACAACATGAGAAAATTCCGAATAGTTAACTACAGATCTGCATCTTCAAACATGATTAGTCTATAATGCTACAATGATCCAATAAAATCAGTATGCGACCACCAAAATGCTAGATCTGTTTCAACCAAGACTCGATAGCAGCCGGCCAGTCTATTTATGGTAAAAGCTTTAATCCACAAATTACCCTTAAAGCCCTCTCTTATTTTGATGATGGTAATTTACAGCAATTAGATGCAGCGCTAAAAGATCGTCTCATTAACGCAGAGTTAAGTTGTCTACCTAATCTTTCTAGAGAAAGTAGCGCATGAAACAACTACCACTCACTGACGAATTTAAAGAAATTTCACGCAAAGTAATTTGGTTTGAACCACCCGAAATAGCACTCGCACAACCCGTTCGTTTTATTGCCTATGCGATGACTTATGGCTCTCATGCAACCATGCAACAAATTAGACAATTTTATTCCAATCAAGAATTACTGGAGGCACTTAATCAGGCACCTCCTGGCATTTTTGATGGTCGTTCATGGGCCTATTGGAATCTCATGTTAGATCGATACCCTGCTCCGCCATTACCGGAAAGAGCATTTTTTGATATGAAATTCCAGCAGCGATAACTTAGCCTCGACAAACCGAAGCTAAATTACGCAACCCAGAAAAGGACTGCAAGGCTACTCACTGGATTTTTTTACCCGTGCTCGAGCAATCGACATAGTATAAGCAGTCTGCTTCCCTCTTGTTTAAAACACCAATCAGCACCCATGTTAGCAAAACCCCTTGCTTTAATCGTTGAAAAATTGAGCGGAGAACATTTGGAATAAAATAATCAGATTGTGTCTCGCTACTGGCTTGACTAGAATGATCTACCCTTAATTTTTGTCCTTAGTAGGCTTTTATGTCCATGCAGCAATTAGAAAACACTCATATCCGCGCGCAAGAAATTTTAATTTCACCAGATGCACTAAAAAAAAATGTGCCCATCACAGAAAAAGCCAAGCAAACAGTTTTGCGAGGCCGACAAACGGTGATGGACATCTTAGATCGCAAAGATCCCCGTTTATTCGTCGTTATAGGCCCCTGCTCCATTCATGATATTAAGGCCGCCAAAGAATACGCAGAAAAATTAAAACAACTTGCAGAACAAGTGAAAGATTCGCTGTATCTGGTGATGCGCGTCTATTTTGAAAAGCCTCGCACTACTGTGGGCTGGAAAGGTTTAATTAATGATCCTCATTTGGATGACAGTTTTAGGATAGAGGAAGGCTTACATATTGGTCGCCAATTACTGGTAGATTTAGCGGAGATAGGTTTACCCACGGCTACTGAGGCATTAGATCCTATTTCTCCACAATATTTACAGGATCTCATCAGTTGGTCAGCGATTGGGGCCCGCACTACAGAATCACAAACCCACCGAGAAATGTCGAGCGGGCTTTCCTGCGCTGTTGGATTTAAAAATGGTACCGATGGTGGTTTAGAGGTCGCAGTCAATGCCTTGTTATCCGTCAGTAACCCTCACAGCTTTCTTGGCATTAATCAACAAGGGCAAGTATCCGTGATTCATACCGCAGGTAATCCCTATGGACATTTGGTCTTGCGTGGCGGCAATAATAAACCCAATTATGATTCCGTCAGCGTTGCTGTCTCCGAACAGCAACTACAAAAATCCGGATTAAAAACCAATATTATGGTGGATTGCAGCCATGCCAATTCTAATAAAGATCCAGCACTACAAGTTTTGGTAGCTGAAAATGTTTGCAATCAAATATTAGAAGGCAATCAATCCATTGTCAGTTTAATGATTGAAAGCCATTTGCACTGGGGCAATCAAAAAATTCCTGCGGATTTATCTCAATTAAAATATGGTGTTTCAGTGACCGATGCTTGTATTGATTGGAATGCCACAGAAAAATGTTTATTAAGTTTGGCAGAAAAATTAAAGCCATTTTTAAATCAACGGAAACAGTAAAACTTTATAAGGATGTCTCATGGCACAATCACCCTTAACAGGATTGTTATCTTCCCGTCGTTTTTTACCGTTTTTTTCTACCCAATTTTTAGGAGCATTGAACGATAATTTATATAAAAATGCCCTGCTGATTCTATTCACCTTTCATGCATTAAAGAGCAGCCATCTTGCTGGCTTACTCAATTTAGCCACTGGGCTATTTATTTTACCCTTCTTTTTGTTTTCAGCCTTTGCCGGACAACTATCCGATAAATACGACAAAGCTTTTCTAATTCGCCAAATTAAATTAGCCGAAATTTTTATTATGGCCTTAGGTGGTTTAGCGCTTTTTATCGAGTCCACACCACTGCAATTGTTAGTGTTATTTTTTCTAGGCATACAAGCAGCTTTTTTTGGCCCATTAAAATACGCCATTATTCCGCAGCATTTATCCGAAAGCGAACTTATTGCTGGTAATGCCTGGGTAGAAATGGGCACCTTTGTTGCGATTTTATTAGGCACCCTATTAGGTGGTTTGTTAGCGGACTTTGAACGTGCAGCACTCTGGTTAACCATTGCTGGTTTAAGCGTTGCTATTTTAGGTTATATCAGTAGTTGGTTTATTCCTAAAGCACCCTCAAGCCATCCATCCTTAATCATTCGCTGGAATCCTTGGCAACAAACACTCGACACTTTAAAAATGGCTGCGCGAGACAAAACAATTTTTTTATCTATTTTAGGTATTTCTTGGTTTTGGCTCATTGGCGCCGCTTATCTCACTCAAATTCCTTTATTTGCTAAAACTTATTTAGCGGGTTCACAACAAGAAGTCACTCAATTATTAATTGCTTTTACCTTTGGTATTGCCATCGGTTCATTATTCTGCGATCGATTATCGGATCATCAAGTGGAAATTGGCTTAGTGCCCTTTGGCGCTATTGGACTCAGCATCTTTGGTTTTGATTTATATTTTTCCAGCGAAGCATTACTTTTATCCGATACGGCCTCGCATTTACGAGTCTTCATTGATTTTATTTTTCTCGGTATTTTTGGTGGTTTTTATATTGTCCCCCTGTATGCCATGATACAACAACGCAGCGCCAATGAATCTCGCGCACAAATCATTGCAGCTAACAACATATTGAATGCGATCTTCATGGTAGGCTCCGCTATTTTAGCCGCATTATTATTAAGTTTTTTCAAATGGCCCTTGAGCCAATTTTTTCTCTTATTAGCTATGGGTAATGTCTTAGTTTATTTTTATATCTTCCGACAAGTACCCGAATACAGCATGCGTTTTTTGGTGTGGGGACTCACCCACTTAATGTATCGAGTCTCCCATAGAGGGCTGAAAAATATTCCTGCCCATGGTGCAGCAATTGTAGTTTGCAATCACGTGAGTTATGTCGATGGACTACTATTGGCTGGCGCTATTCGTCGCCCTATTCGCGGCGTATTGTTTAAACCTATTTATGATATTCCTGGATTAAATTTTATCTTTCGTGCGGGACGCGCTATTCCTATTAATTCTCGCAGTGAAGATCCAGAAGCCTATGAACGCGCTTTTATTGCCATTCAAGAAGGCTTAGAACAAGGCGATTTATTATGTATTTTTCCTGAAGGGCAATTAACCCGTACAGGAGAAATAGATGTTTTTAAGGCAGGCATTGAAAAAATTATTAAAACTACACCTGTTCCCGTCATCCCTTTAGCCTTAAGAGGATTATGGGGCAGCATGTTTAGCCATTCTGGTCGTGGACCTTTTCGCAAAGCACCGCAGAGTTTCTTTTGGCGAAAAGTAGAAATTGTCGCCGGTGAACCAGTACCACCAGAACAAGTCTCTGCAGATTATTTACAAACACTCGTCAGTCAATTGCGCGGCAACCATCGTTAATGTTTGCCGACATGCTCGACAAATATAACGCCCACCTTTTTGCGCTGAAGCATGACGACGGGCCGTTAAATAATGCTGCTGACAACTGCAATGATAGAGATATTCACGCTGATGAATCCTCGCTTTCGTCGTCGGCAATGTATGATACGCATGAGGCTCACAACCGAAACACTCGCGCATCACCATTTGCCATTCAGGCCCATGAGGTTTTGTTCGACGAAGATGCAAACGATCTACCACTAAATGGGCAATTTCATGAGGAATGACTTGCTGAAAAAAATATTCTTGGTGCTGTTCAAATAACGGTTGATTCAAA
>JAHFSE010000015.1:0-986 GCA_023265895.1 Gammaproteobacteria bacterium | reverse complement strand
CAAACGCAATTTGTATAAACGTCGATGCCAAGTGATTTTTTGAATGCATAATTCGCCAGCCTTTTGCCCTGCCAAAGCAAGACTCAATTCTGGCATAGGTAAACGCTTATTATAATATTGACTGGCATGAAGAATAAGTTTTTCAATATGAGCATTAAGCAAAGTATCAAAGCTGATAGCGACCATTGATCCAGTGCCAATTTCTGTTTGAGGATGAGGCATTTTAATTCTCTGGCCAGATAACTACAAATATAATATTCCAACAATTATAGCTAAATCCGATGTTTTAGTTTCATAACATTTCCTATGCAGAAGTCTCTTTTAGATAATGGCTTAGTGCGCAGCCTATTGGCAAGTTTATCCTCAATTTCTATTTGACCTACCCGGGATAAACGGTTAATTTGCCGTCTCTCAGTGCTCAATAAAAGTTAATAACAGCGCCTTTATGATTATGGATTATCGCAACTCATTATGACGCTCATCTTTTCACAGATTACGCATCCTCTCTTTATTCACCAACTATTTGAATCTGTAGCAATCATTGTTGGTGTGCAATCTTATCGCTTGCGCCAACCGACGGGATCAAAATTATTAGATCAGCGCCACTTCCCTATTATATTGGGTGCACTGTTAGGCGCAGGCATTGGTAATAAATTAGTTTTCTGGTTGGAGATGCCGCATTTATTGCTGCAATACTGGAATCAACCTGCTGCTTGGTTTGCGGGTCAATCTATGGTGGGTGGTTTACTCGGTGGATTAGTCGGCGTGGAATTAGCAAAGAAAATCGCTGGAATTTCAGGCTCCACTGGTGATGGATTTGTTTATCCCATTTTACTCAGCTTAATCATTGGTCGCATGGGTTGCTTTCTTGCCGGGTTATCCGATGGCACTTTTGGCAGTTCCACCCAATTACCGTGGGGCATTGATTTTGGCGATGGCATCGCACGACACCCAACGCAACTTTATGAAATTATTTTTGCTCTTTT
>JAHFSE010000014.1 GCA_023265895.1 Gammaproteobacteria bacterium | reverse complement strand
GTGAATTGGGATCCAGTAGATCAAACCGTATTGGCCAATGAACAAGTCATCGATGGGCGAGGCTGGCGTTCTGGCGCTTTAGTTGAACGTCGACAAATTCCTCAATGGTTTTTAAAAATTACTGATTATGCTGAACAATTATTGAATGACTTAGATCAATTAACCGATTGGCCAAGCGAAGTAATCCGGATGCAAAAACATTGGATTGGTCGATCGGAAGGTGTAGAGCTCACCTTTGCATTGCAGCAACCCGCAGCCGATTGCCCAGCCCATAACATCGAAGTATTCACCACACGACCGGATACTTTATTTGGTGTTACCTATGTTGCCATTGCACCGCAACATCCGCTGAGTCGCTATGCAGCACAAAATAATCCTGCACTCACTGAATTTATTACTGCATTTGAAAAAGTAAAAGTGGCTGAAGCAGAAATAGCAACCTTAGAAAAAGCGGGTATCGATACCGGTTTACGCGTAATACATCCACTGACCCAAACAATATTACCCGTCTGGACAGCAAATTTTGTTTTGATGTCCTATGGTTCTGGCGCCGTTATGTCGGTGCCCGCACATGATCAGCGAGACTGGGAGTTTGCGCAAAAATATCACTTACCCATTCAAGCGGTCATCGAGCCTCTTTACGAAACTCTTGTGGATTTAACACAAGCGGCCTTTATTGATAAAGGTCGCTTAATTCACTCCGCGCAATTTAGTGGTTTAACTTCTGCAGAAGCCTTTAATGCCATTGCCCAACATCTCAGTGAAAAACAATTAGGTCAACGGAAAGTACAATATCGATTGCGCGACTGGAGTGTTAGCCGTCAACGTTATTGGGGCACCCCTATTCCCATTATTTATTGTGGCGATTGTGGTGCAGTACCGGTACCAGAACAAGATTTACCCGTACAATTACCCACGGAAGTGGTGTTCGATGCATCCGGTAGTTCACCCTTAAAACAAATGCCGGCATTTTCTCAAGCAATTTGCCCTTGCTGTCAAAAATCAGCAACACGAGAAACCGATACCTTCGATACTTTTATGGAATCTTCCTGGTATTACGCTCGCTATATTGCACCTCGCAATAACCAACAAATGATTAGCGCAGACGCGCAAAAATGGTTACCAGTAGACCAATACGTGGGAGGTATCGAGCATGCTGTTTTACACTTGCTCTATAGCCGATTTTTTCACAAAATTATGCGCGATGTTGGTTTAGTGCATTGCGATGAACCTTTTCAAAAATTACTCTGTCAAGGCATGGTGATTGCGGAAACTTTTTATCGAGAAGAAACTTCTGGCAAAAAAAATTATATTGCGCCGCAGGAAGTAGAAATATTACGTGATGACAAAGGTCAAATTATTTCTGCCAAACATCAACAAGATCAACAACCCGTGTTGATTGGCAATAATGAAAAAATGTCAAAGTCAAAAAATAATGGCGTTGATCCGCAAACCATGATCGATCAATTTGGCGCCGATACAGTACGACTTTTTATTATGTTTGCTGCACCACCAGAACAATCATTACATTGGAGTGATTCAGCACTGGAAGGCGCTCACCGATTTTTAAAACGGTTATGGCGTTTAGTACATCAACAAACCCAATCTGAATATTTCACGCAATGCCAAACCATTAATATCGCTGCTCTGACGTTAGATGCGCGACAAAAAGAATTACGTTCAAAAACGCATCAGACTTTGAAGAAAGTAAGCGATGATATGGGACGTCGTCATACCTTTAATACCGCTATTGCAGCTGTCATGGAATTACTCAATGCCGTGAGTCAACAAAAAACCCATCGCTCTTTAGAAGATGCGGTAGTCATGCAGGAAGCCTTAAGCTTAAGCACCATCCTCTTGTCTCCCATCGTCCCTCATATTACCCATACCCTCTGGCAAGCTTTGGGACATACAGAAGCGGTCATTGATGTAAGCTGGCCAACCGTCGATGAAACGGCATTAGTCAGCGCGCAAATAGAAATTGCCCTACAAATGAATGGAAAATTACGCACACGCCTATGGGTTGAACCCAATCTTGAGCAAGCAACTCTGGAATCATTAGCGCTGAGTAATGAAATGGTGAGCCGTTTTATTCAAGATAAAACTGTAAGAAAAATAATTGTCGTGCCTAACAAACTCATTAACATTGTGGCGAATTAAATGATGCAACGCATATGGATACCCTTTTTTTTAGTACTCTGCATGATGGGTTGTGGCTTCCATTTACGCCAACCCATGATAGCCTATGAAAACTTACCTAACTTTTTACAAATTGAGTCCAAATTAAAAAATCCACAATGGCAACATATTGTACGAGCACATTTAATGGAGGCAGGTTTTCGTGTTTCCGATCAAGCACCGGTTACCTTAGTATTAGTTGCACTGACCGAAGAAGAACGTCCCTACACTTATACCGCACTTGCAAAAGTTGCAGAGTACCAACTGACCCAAACACTTCAATATCAACTCATGGATGCCCATCAACAAACTATGACACCCATCATCCAAATTTATACCGATCGCATTTATCCCTTCGACGAGCGAAATATTAGCGGTAGCCAACAGGAAAAAGTTTTAATTCAGACTGAATTAACAAATGCCCTGCTACAACAACTGACAGAACAACTTAACCAAACGCTGAAATATCTTGCTTCATGAAGTTAAAACCCGAACAACTAACACAACATTTAAAATCGACGCTTTTACCCCTCTATTGGCTTCAAGGTGATGAACCCTTACTCGTTCGAGAAAATAGCGATCTCCTTCGACAACACATCCTTGCTCAAGGCTATGCCAGAGAAATATTTTATGGGGAAACCTCATCGGATTGGGCTTTTTTAAAAAATAGCGCGCAGCATCTGTCTTTATTCAGCGAAAAAAAATTACTCGAATTACGCTTAACCAGCACTAAATTAAATGAAGCACAACGTAAAGCATTACAAGATTATTTATCTGAATTACCCAGCCATTGCATTTTATTGATTATTTCACCCAAATTACCGAGTCAAACCTGGCAAGCCTCTTGGTTTCAAAAACTGGAGAAAATAGCGGGTGTCATTACGGTCTGGCCCATTGAGGCATCTCATTTACCTGGCTGGATCCAACAAAGAATGAAAAAAAATGGATTATTGATAGATTTTACCGCAGCCCAATATTTAGCAGAAGCCTTTGAAGGTAATTTATTGGCTGCTACGCAAATGATTGAAAAGCTCACTCTAACACCATTAACTAAAAAAAATATCTCTCTTCAAGAATTAGAACCCTATATTGCGGGAGAAGCTAAGTTTGATATTTTTAAATTAGTAGATACCTCATTAACAGGCAATTTTTCCAAAGCCTATCGAATGCTAAAAAATTTAGAAGCGGAAGGTATTGAGCCCACCTTAATACTCTGGGCTTTTACTCGAGAATTACGCGTGTTAGCACACATGCTAGAAAGAAAAAATCAAGGGATTGCTATACAAACAATTATGAATGAATTTAGAATTTTTACGCTGCGAAAATCGATCATGCAACAGGCGCTTCAATCGATTTCCTTCGATAAAATTTATCGAGCGCTACACTATGCTGCAAAAATTGATGCCTGTATCAAAGGTCTTGAAGTTGAATCGGAGTGGATTTACTTTACTCAATTAATTCAATCACTCTCATCCATTAAGCAAATTCAAGGCTAGACTCCGTAGCCGTTAAACAGGCTGTTTTTCGATAAGATTGTAAACCGCAGCCTTTCAATATCACGGTAACCAAATCACTCGCAAAAGCTTCATAATCTTGACCCGCAAGTTCTGGCTTTCTTAATAAAGATTCTACTTGAACCTGAGCATCGGCTAAATATTGCGTTGCGCCCCAAATCATCATAAATAAATGCATGGGGTGGATCGGTGCAATCAAACCTTGACGAATCCAGTGATGAATTACTTGAGCTTTTTCTGAAACCCAATAATGAAATTCATTTTGCAAATAGCGCCGCAAATAAGGTGCGCCACTAATCATTTCACAGGCAAAAATTCTTGAAGCACGCCCATGGGTTCTCGAGTATTCCACTTTAGCTCGAATATAATGCTCCAATGCATGAGCTGGATTACTATGAATATCAATGCCATCAAAAGCGGCATTCCACATATCTAAAATGTCATTTAAAACGGCGGCATAAAGATCTAATTTACTTTTAAAATAATAATGAATATTGGCCTTAGGCAAACCAGCACGCTCGGCAATACTCTTAATAGTTGCCCCTTCATAACCGTATTTAGCAAATTCAATTTCAGCAGAGTCGAGGATGGTTTTCTCGTTCTTTTGGCGAATTTTTCCTGGATTCTCTATGAGTGTTCTTTGTGGAATCATAAACTTTGGTGCCCCCAACCTAAATGGAATTATAAAAATATTTGGTGGTTCCCTCTGCCTGCGGCTCTTGTCATATTTCATTGCCGCTGAATTTGTTCTTTCCCTTCTAAAATTCAAAAACACTTAATTACTTTTCAATCTCTTTTAATAACAAAAAATAATCCATCATGCAACTTAACCATCGTGATTGATGAAGTGATCAGCTATAATCATTGTCGTTTTTATTCTCAGTCAGAGTATTTTTATCATGGATATCAAACACTACATCAATCAAGTTGGCCAACAAGCCAAATTTGCTGCACAACACATGGCATATGCAACAACGCACATAAAAAACCAAGCGTTACTCAATCTCGCAGAAACCTTACAACAAGCGCGGGCATCATTGCTGCTAGCCAATCAACAAGATCTTGCAGCAAACCCCGATTTAGATTCAGCCTTACTAGATCGATTGGAGTTAACGCCCACTCGCATTGATAGCATGATTGAAGGTCTACATCAGGTAGCACAACTGGCCGATCCTATTGGTGAAATTTCTCATATGAGTTATCGCCCCAGCGGCATTCAAGTAGGGCGCATGCGTGTACCATTAGGCGTCGTTGGCATCATTTATGAGTCACGCCCTAATGTGACAGCGGAAGCCGCCAGCTTGTGTTTAAAATCAGGCAATGCCTGTATTTTGCGTGGTGGATCAGAAGCTCTTCAATCCAACCAAGCCATCGGTACTTGTATCCAGCAAGCACTCAGCAAATCTGGATTACCTATTCATGCAGTACAAATTATTAAAACGACAGATCGTGCTGCAGTAGGTGAATTGCTACAACTATCTGACTATGTCGATGTTATTGTACCTCGCGGTGGTAAAGGCTTAATTGAACGCGTGAGTCGTGAAGCAACCATTCCCGTGATCAAACATTTAGATGGCGTCTGTCATGTTTATATTCACAACCAAGCAGATTTAACCAAAGCGATCGCGATTGCATTGAATGCAAAAACACACCGCTACGGTACCTGTAATACCATGGAAACATTATTAATTGATCAAGCGATTGCTGAAAAAATCTTACCTCAATTAGCAATATTGTATGAGCAAAAATCTGTGGAATTACGTGGATGCGAAAAAACACGTCTTATTATTTCACAAGCGATTCCAGCCACTGAAAATGATTGGAGTACAGAATATTTAGCGCCGATTTTATCTATTAAAATAGTGCAAAATGCGCAAGAAGCCATTGAACATATCAATCGCTATGGCTCACACCATACCGATGCAATCGTGACAGAAAATTATACCGTCAGTCGTGAATTTTTAGCGCGAGTGGATTCCAGTTCTGTGATGATCAATGCGTCAACGCGTTTTGCCGATGGTTTTGAATATGGGCTGGGCGCAGAAATAGGGATTTCTACCGATAAATTTCACGCACGCGGCCCTGTTGGATTAGAAGGTTTAACTTCGCAAAAATTTGTCGTCTTCGGTGATGGACATGTTAGATCATCGTAACGCCATCCCTTACTGAGAAAATCTCACGATGCAAAAACGCAAGGTAGGTATTTTCGGCGGCACCTTTGATCCGATTCATAACGGACATCTGCAAGCGGCATTAGAAGTTCAGCAGCAATTACAGCTGGATGAAGTACGTTGGGTGCCTTGCCATATTCCACCTCATAAACAGTTACCACAAGCGAGTGCAACTCAACGCCTGACCATGATTCAACTCGCCATTGCTGAGCAAGCTGATTTTATTGCTGATGATTGCGAGCTAGATCGCAGAGAACCTTCCTACACCATCGATACATTAAAAATGCTGCACGCTCAACACAAGGACGATATTACTTTTTACTTGTTTATAGGTAGTGATGCCTTCAATCAAATTCACCAATGGTCTCAATGGCAATCTTTATTAGATTATGCCCATCTGGTCATTATTAATCGGGCAGGCCATTTCTTAAAAATGCAGGATCAAGCCATGCAAAGCTGGTTAGCGCAACATCTTTGCTCATCGCTTAAACAACCCATCACACAGACTAAAAACGCTATCTTTCAACTTTCCGTTACAGCAGCAGAAATCTCATCCTCTAATATCAGGCAACGCTTAGCTCAAAATTCCAGCATAGATTTCTTGGTGCCAACATCGGTGATGAGTTATATTCGTGCCCACAATTTGTATACCGCTTATCCATAAAGGAGCTTTCCCTGCCTCATGAATTCAGTCCAATCTTTAATTAGCTTGATAAAAACCATCCTAGAAGATCATAAAGCTCAAAATATCGTGGAGCTCGATATCAAAGACGTCTCTAGCATTGCCGATGCCATGATCGTTACATCCGGCACTTCAACACGCCACGTTAAATCTATGGCAGATGCGGTCATGGAAAAAACCAAACAGGCCGGATTTAAAATACTGAGCAGCGAAGGCGCACAAACATCCGAATGGATTTTGATTGATTTAGCTGACGTGATTGTTCACATCATGCTACCAGAAACCCGCAATTTTTATGATTTAGAGCGCTTGTGGAGCGCAAGACCACAAGATCTACAAAAAGCATGAAGGTTCAAATTTGTGCAGTCGGCACCAAAATGCCTGACTGGGTTGAGACTGGCTATACCACCTATGCCCAACGATTGACGCAAGAAGTTCGCTTACAGCTATTAGAAATTCCAGCAGGTAAGCGAACAAAAAATGCCGATACCCATGGGCTTGTTCAACAAGAAAGTCAGGCTTTATTAGCTGCCTGCCCAGCAAATTATTACCGAGTTGCATTAGACGTTAAAGGCACCGAGCTCTCTACCGCACAACTCGCCGAACAACTGAAACAATGGCTACAGCTAGGAAAACACATCAGCTTACTCATCGGTGGCCCCGAGGGTTTGTCGGCTGACTGCTTGAAACAAGTAGAGTTTCGTTGGTCATTATCCCCCCTAACATTGCCTCACCCATTAGTGCGCATTTTAGTTGCCGAACAAATCTACCGCGCCTGGACATTACTGTCTGGCCATCCCTATCATCGCTAACATAAATAATCTTAAAACCGTCTCATTATTCAGCAAAAATTACCCAGCGATCATGTAGAATACGGGGCTTTCGATGCTTTCTAACCGAGCTAGACCTATGTTTCGATGGGGCCTAAAAACCAAAATTTTCATGTTGACCTTGTTACCCAGTTTGGTGATCGCCCTCCTGACTGGATCACTGCTATTACAGTCACGATTTGCTGCATTAGATGATGCTTTCATTGCTAATAGTGAAATGATTATTCAAAAATTTATTCCTGAACTACGGCAGTCACTCTCCATAAACACCAGCAATAGCCTTCATAATTCTTTCCAAATCATCGCCAATCGTTTCTTAGAAGAGTCAGATGTCAGAGCAGTCAATTTATATAATGCTCAAAAAATTCTCTTAGCTCATGCAGGCCCCAGCATGAAACCCAAACATCATACGCAATGGGCTTTTCTGCCCTTATTACCCAGCATCCATCCTGACGATCACACGCTACGTCTGATGGCACCTATTTTTTCTGGGTCTGCGGCAACAATAAACATAGATTCTACATTGAAGCCTTTGGGCTGGATTGAATTGGAGCTCACACGAACTAATATAGAACTCAAAAAATATCAATTATTACTCACTGCAAGCTTTATTATTTTAGTCAGTCTGCTCATACAAGTGCTATTAACACTGAAATTAAGCCAAAATATCTCTCAGTATTTCAATAAAATTACCGCTGTTATTCAGCAAGTTAAAAAAGGACAGCTAGAAACACCGCTTAAAATAAATTCGCAGGGGGAGATGCGCCAATTGGAGACGGCCATTAACGAAATGATTGAATCCATCAAAGTCGCGCAAATTGAATTAAAACAAAGCGTAGAACAAGCTACCGAAGATTTACGAGAAACCTTAGAGACCATTGAAATTCAAAATATTGAACTAGATCTTGCGCGCAAAGAAGCTTTAGAAGCCAGTCGAATTAAATCTGAGTTTCTTGCCAATATGAGTCATGAAATTCGCACACCCTTAAATGGCATTATTGGTTTCACTAAATTGCTGTTAAAAGGCACTCTTACAGAACGTCAACGAGATTATTTAAATACGATTCAAAAATCTTCTGATGGCTTACTTGCCATTATTAATGACATCTTAGATTTTTCTAAAATTGAAGCGGGCAAATTAGTCCTCGATAATATGACCCTGAATATTCGCCAAGTAGTTGAAGAAGTACTCACGCTGATTGCACCCTTAGCACATGAAAAACAACTTGAGCTAATCGCCTTAATTTATTCCGATGTTCCAATTTACCTGAGAGGTGATGCACTCAGACTGAAGCAAGTGATTACTAATTTAGTGAATAACGCTATTAAGTTTACTGAAAAAGGCAATATCATCCTCAGCGTAACCTTTGAAAGCCTGAATCCTTATCAAGCAATGATTAAAATTGCTGTCACAGATACCGGCATTGGACTTTCAATAGAAGATCAAAAAATTATTTTTTCCGCCTTTAACCAAGCAGATACCAGTGCTGCGCGACGCTTTGGTGGTACTGGATTAGGTCTGGTTATTTCTAAACATTTAGTGGAACAAATGGGCGGTAATATTGGCCTTGAAAGCGAGCTGAATAAAGGCGCTACATTTTGGTTTACAGTCCGAATGGATATTGACAGTAAAAATCAAAATATTCCTTTGCCCAAAGCACTGCAACACAAACGCATCATGATATTTGACGCAAACCCAGTTGTGCGTCTTTCATTAAGACACTTGTTAGATAGTTGGAAAATGCACATTGCAGAAGCTGTCACTTTTACTGATCTACAAACACAATTGATACAAGCAAATGAAAATGATCATGCGTTTGATGCTTGTATTTTAGGCTTGGCACCGGATGAGATATTATCTAAAAGTTTACTCAGTAGATTACAGTATTTTGAAAACGATCTTAATTGTCGCTGTATTATACTAACCCATACTCAAGCACCTTTAACGGAACAAAACTTACTAGATCAAACTATCTCAGGTTATGCAGCAAAGCCTATTTGCCATGACAAACTCTATGATTTATTAACAACAGCAATTAATCATCCTCTCACCACTACACCGCTCCATACAATCGACCCAAGCGAAAAAAAATTATCCATGATACCTACTGAAATACAACAACCACATGCATTAGTGGTCGATGATAATTCAGCTAATTTGAAGTTATTGTGCGCGCTGCTCGCTGATTTCAATGTCAGAACGACCGCGTGTAAAAGTGGCGCACAAGCCGTTGAACAAGCCAAATCTCAAATTTTCTCCATTATTTTTATGGACATTCAAATGCCAAAAATGGATGGCATAGAAGCAACTCGTTTAATTCGAGCACTAGAAAAATCACCTCAGCGAACCCCTATTATTGCAGTAACAGCACACGCATTAGCGAATGAAAAACAAGCCTTACTAAAAGCAGGTATGGACGACTACATCACTAAACCCATTCACGAAATGCAGCTCAAACAACTCATCGAAACATGGACAACCCATAGAATCTCTCAATCCGCTCAAACCCCCTTACCCAGTACTGAACCGTTGCCGGTAGATTTATCAGAGGGGTTGCAATTAGCAAATCAAAAAAGCGACCTCGCCAATGATTTGTTAGTGATGTTATTGAATCACTTTCCACAAGATAAAATGGAACTAAAAACTGCTTGGGAAGAGGAAGACTATGCGCTGCTATTAGAAAGAGTACATAAATTACATGGCGCCACTCGTTATTGTGGCGTCCCATTATTAAGACAATGTGCTCACCTGACAGAAACTTTAATAAAAGAAAAAAAATATACTCAATTACCGAATGCATTAAGAGCACTACTTGATGCTATGCAACAGATTGAAACTTGGGTGGAACAGCACTACCCTTCTCGTTCTTTTTATCCACGCTATCCAGTAGAGTAATTTATAATGACATCCACGATAACAGCACCCGAATTATTATCCCCTGCAGGTAGCTTAAAACATCTTCATTATGCTTTTGCTTATGGTGCAGATGCAGTTTATGCTGGACAGCCTCGCTATAGCTTACGTGCAAGAAATAATGAATTTAAACATGATCAATTAATTGAAGGCATTGGAGAAGCACGACGACAAAATAAAAAGTTTTATGTCGCAAGTAATTTATCTCCGCACAACGATAAATTACGCTCCTACATTCGAGATATGGAACCTATCATTGAAATGAAACCAGACGCTATTATTATGGCAGATCCGGGTTTAATTATGATGGTGCGAGAAAAATGGCCGGATATGCCAGTGCATTTATCCGTACAAGCCAATGCAGTGAATTGGGCAACAGTTAAATTCTGGCATCAGTTCGGTGTCAGCCGAGTGATTTTATCTCGTGAATTATCCATCGAAGAAATTCAAGAAATTGCTGAACGCTGCCCAGAAGTAGAGCTTGAAGTATTTGTTCATGGAGCTTTATGTATTGCTTATTCTGGCCGCTGTTTATTATCTGGCTACATGAATCATCGTGATTCCAATCAAGGTGCGTGCACCAATGCTTGCCGTTGGAAATACGACGCCCATGAAGCGAAGGAAACACTGGAAGGTAATATCGTGACTGAAAAACCACTGATCTACCAACCTACTGTAGAAGAAGCCGAACCTACGCACGAAAAAATATTTTTACTACAAGAACAAAATCGACCGGGCGAATACATGCCCGCTTATGAAGATGAAAACGGCACCTATATTATGAACTCAAAGGATTTACGTGCTGTTCAGCATGTAGAAACTTTAACAAAAATGGGCGTAAAATCTCTTAAAATTGAAGGCCGCACTAAATCTCATTATTATGCAGCGCGCACTGCACAAATTTATCGTCAAGCGATCGATGATGCTGTTGCAGGTCGTGGTTTTAATATGTCACTCATGGATCAATTGGAAAAATTATCCAACCGCGGTTATACCGAAGGTTTCTATCGTCGTCATCCACCCAAAGAATTTCAAAATTATGAAACCGGCATTTCACGCTCAGATCAACAAATGTTCGTGGGTGAGATTCGTGATTTTTCAACCGAAAGAAATATGATGACCATCGATGTCAAAAATCGTTTTCAAGTAGGTGATATCTTAGAATTAATGACACCACAAGGTAATCATTTTTTCAAATTAGATTATTTGCAATCAGAGCGTGGCGAACAACGCCAAGACGCCCCTGGCTCAGGCCATGTGGTGCAAATCCCTTTGCCTTTTGAAATAGCATTTAATTCAGAATACGGCTTATTAATGAAATCTGTTTAACCATACTTCTGTTGCAGCGCTTGAATCCGTTTTTCTAACGGTGGATGGCTGGCAAATAAATGTAGCATGCCTTTACCTGCACTAGGACGAATACCAAAAGCTTGCATGGCGTCTGGCAATGCGGCGCTTGGTTGCTCATGGGCGCTCTGCAAGCGTCTCAAAGCTTGAATCATTGCTTTAGCATCATAGAGCTGTGCACTTCCATCATCAGCGTGATATTCACGATAACGAGAGAAAGCCATAACAACCATTGAAGCCAGAATACCCAATGCAATTTCTGCCACAATCGTGGTTAAATAAAATCCCATGCCGACGCCATCACGCTCATTACGAAATACGGTTTTATCCACGACATAACCAATAATTCGAGCAAAAAACATCACAAAAGTATTCACTACGCCTTGAATCAATGCGAGGGTTACCATATCACCATTAGCAACATGGGAAATTTCATGACCTAACACAGCCTTAATTTCTTCTCGCTGAAAACTTTGCAATAAACCAGCGCTTACAGCAACCAATGCATTATTTTTATTCCAGCCTGTCGCAAAGGCATTCGCCTGCGGATTAGGAAATATGCCCACCTCAGGCATACCAATACCCGCTTTTTGAGCTAATTGTGCAACGGTATCCAATAACCATTGCTCTTCCGGAGATTGCGGCTGTTTAATCATTTTGGTTCGGGTTGACCATTTAGCAATAGGCTTAGAAATCAGTAAAGAAACCACCGAGCCAGCCATACCAAATACAGCACAAAAAATTAATAAAGCCGTTAAATCTAATCCCCCATTTTGCGCAAGAAAACTACCCACGCCCAACAAACGTAAGGAAATATTGGCGACAAAAATAACGGCTAAGTTAGTCAGCAGAAATAAAAACACGCGTAACATACTCATTTCCTCTGTTAAAAATACCTGAACAACGATACAGACATCATTTATGGGGATCAATAATAACTATTTAAAGAAGACCATTTATTTTCTCTAACTGATGAATAAGAAGAGCTTCTTGATGCGCTAACTCTACTTGATGCGCGAGAACTTCAGCAAGAATTTTATCCGTCGTTAATGGATTAGCCAGCACCACACGAAAAACAACAATGGGTACACGATAATAGCGTAATGGATTTAATTGAGTGCGAGAAACAAAGGATTTTCCGTGGGCTCTTTGCATTTTTTGCAACAACCGAGTTAATTCATTGAGCGCCTGATTGATGGGTACTTGTGCTGCGGCATCGAGCTTCATTAATTTTAATTGAATCACTTGCGGTACATATCGATAGGTTAGAATATTTAGTTCAGGCGCCGAAATCAGCTCAAAATCTGGATGGGATTCAATCATACGAGCAAATCGTTTAGCCTTTTCAATACCTAGATCAATCAGTAATTCATATCCTTTACGGCCAATCACATGCAAACCAGAATGCACCAATAAAGCCATACCAGGACGGGAACCTTCCAAAGAATGGCTCCCTAAATCTTTCGAACCTTTGCGAATCACATATTCTGCATGGTGCTCAATAGAGTTTAGTGCTGTTGGATCTTTAAAAAGCACCATACCAACACCCATGGGCACATAAAGTTGTTTATGTGCATCCAATGTCACCGAATCAGCGCGTTCAATGCCTTTTAAAATGGCGGCATAACGGGCAGAACATAAGGTTGGCCCACCCCAAGCTGCGTCCACATGAAAGTAAATGTTATGGGCTTGCGCAATATCTGCCATTTGATTCAGAGGATCAACGCTCCCCGTCTCCGAAGCGCCAGCAACACCAACAATGGCTAATACTTTAATCCCTTGTTTTTTATAATCCTGGCATTTTTTTTCCAGTTCCTTGAGATCAATTTTATTATTTTCATCGGCAGCAATAGCGATCAAATTTTTTCGACCTAGCCCCAGAACATCCGCTGCTTTACTGAGAGAATAATGACCACGTTCAGAAACTAAAATCACTAGATCACTATGACCATAGTATTGCAGCGCACGGTGTAATCCTTCTTGAGATATCCCTAAAAAATCTTGCGTCGGCGCAAAGGCTTTGTTACGCGCCACCCATAGGGCCGTGATATTAGCAATAGAACCACCAGAACAAAAAGCACCTAAAGCTTGATAGCGATCATGCATCCAGCGTTGATAAAAACTTGCTTCTTGCTTAAAAATAAGATGATGCAACATGCCTAACACTTGTCGCTCAATGGGCGTAAAAACTTTAGAGGTTTCTATTTTTACTAAATTTTGATTCAGCGCTATCATAATTTTCGACAGCGATAACATAAAATGCGGCAGTGCTGAAGTCATATGACCAATAAAACTAGGCGAAGCGGTATGCACGGATTGGGAAACTACTTTTTCTAATAAAAAATCTGCTTGCTCTGAAACAAAAATAGGTTCTTCAGGGATGGAAGAAGCCAAAAAATCTTTTTCTATCTCAGTCAAATCTCGCTCTTCCGAAGCGATATGCTTTTGCAAAAACTGCGTTAAATCTTCTGAAATTTGCTGTTCAATTTTATGTAAAGTAGAGGTGGGCGCTTCTGAGATAGTAAAGACCCGATGTAAGCTTTCCAGATCAGCCGTTGCTGTTTTTTTACGATCCACCATAGAAACTACTCTTTCGATTCAATTGACGGTAACCATAACTGCGGATCTAACCGCTCTTCAAACCAACTCATACCCCAGTGTAGATGAGGTCCTGAAGCCCGTCCTTTAGCACCCACTTTACCAATGTGATCCCCTTGTTTGAGCTCATCACCGATGTTTACTGCAACCCATTCCATATGAATATAAGTAGAAAATAAACCTAAGCCATGATCTAAAATTACTGTGCCGCCAGAATAAAATAAATCTGGCTCCGCAAATACTACTTTCCCAGCAATGGGCGCTTTAATCCAGGCGCCTTTGGGTGCCGCAATATCTAAACCCATATGAGGATTTTTCGGCACGCCGTTATACACTCGCTGACTGCCATACACACCAGAAATAGGCCCTTTGGCCGGCCAATGAAATTGCTGCAAAAAATCTTGTCGATCTGATGCAATTTTACGTGCGGCTTGTACCGCAGCAGCTTCATGATCAATGCGCACCAAATCTTCCGCACTGGGTGTCATAATTCGCGGCTCAATGCCCTCTATCCGCTGAATGTTATAACGACGCTGAGTTACGGTAATTGGATGGCTAACGGGCGCAACACCCTGATGATAACGCAACGTCAATAAATGATCCGGCCCAGCATCACGACCAAAGCCAAACACAAGATAACCGCTCGATGAAATCAGCAATGGCTTACCATCGAGTTGTGCTTCGAGAATAGGCATCTCCGCATTATCGTCATGGGCAATCATCCAACCGCCCTGAGTCGCTTTTCCTTCTAAAACCAATGCCGCCTGTACCGGCAAACCCAATAAAATACTTAATAAAAAACTGATCCACCGAATCTTCGATATCATTCTAAATACCCATTGATCAAGATAATGTACGGGCCCCATTAAAATAGCGCTACTCGAATCATAGCAGCTTCCTCATAAAATTTTTTGCTTTAATTTTTCTTGCAAATCCGTATGCTGAGCTCTGCTGTGATTTTCTGTGGTCTTTGCCATACCCAACGAGCGGATAACACTCTCATGATTGATAAAAAACTACTAGACATTTTAGTCTGCCCTGTCAGTAAAGCAGCGCTGACTTATAACAAAGCGCACAATGAGCTTTTTTGCTTAGCTTCTGGCTTAGCCTACCCAGTTAGAGAAGGTATTCCAATCTTACTGAAGGAAGAAGCACGAGAACTGACGGCAGAAGAATTACACAATAAGGCTTCATCATGAAAACTTTATTTGAAAAAATAATTGACCGCGAAATTCCAGCTCATATTATTTATGAAGATGAATTCTGCCTAGCTTTTCATGACATTCACCCCCAAGCACCCACGCATATTTTATTGATTCCCAAAAAACCCATTGCAAAATTAGCGGATGCACAGGCAAATGACCAATTGCTACTCGGCCATTTGCTGATGACTGTCAATAAAATTACGCAAGACTTAGAGATTGCTGACGCCTTTCGGCTTGTCATCAATAATGGCGCAAAAGCCGGACAAACCGTATTCCATTTACATCTTCATATTCTTTCTGGACGCCCCTTTCATTGGCCGCCTGGTTAAATTCTTTTATTAATACTCAATTTCACCCTTTTTTAGATGAAGCTCTCATGCCCTTAGAATTTATTGATATCGGTGCAAACCTAACTCACGCATCTTTTTCTGAAGATTTACCTCAAGTCCTCAAACGCGCCCAAGTGCAAGGCGTTGTTAGCCAAATCATTACAGGTGTTTCATTAGAGGGCTCAGAACAAGCGATTAAGCTTTGTGAAGAATATGCTGAATATAATTTATTTGCGACAGTCGGCGTTCATCCCCACGAAGCGCGAACATTTAATACCAATACACACATGCAATTAGCAGAACTGATTCAACACCCGAAAGTTAAAGCAATTGGAGAAATGGGATTAGACAATCACCGAGATTATTCGACACCGGTACAACAACGATATGCGTTTGAGCAACAATTAGAATTGGCTGCAAACTGTCAGCTACCCTTATTTATTCACGAACGAGAAGCTTATCCTGAACTTTATACCCTATTAAAAAGCTGTCGAAGCGATGTGGCAGAAATTGTCGTCCATTGTTTTACTGGCGAACAACAAGCGTTATTTAATTATTTGGATTTAGATTGTCACATTGGCATTACAGGCTGGATTTGCGATGAACGTCGTGGCGCACATTTATATGAATTAGTACCCAATATTCCTTTGCATCGACTCATGATAGAAACTGATGCACCTTATTTAATACCGAGAGATTTCAAGAAAAAACCTAACAATAACCGTAATGAGCCGCAATATTTACCACATATCGCAGAAAAAATTGCGTGCTGTTATCAAAAACCAATAGCTGAAATTGCACAAGCAACAACGGCTACTGCAAGAAAGTTTTTTAGAATTTAATCTTCACTCATAACAATTTCTGGCAATTGTTCGCCAATTTTTTCTTGTTGCCATAAAGTGCTCACGCAACGCTCTGCCAGAGCTAAAAATATTTTCGCTTCCTCACTATCCGATCGAGCCATCACCGTAGGCGTGCCTTGATCCATTTCCATGCGCAAGGTTTTAGTTAACGGAATGTGTGCAAGCACTTGCGTATGATAAGCCTCTGCCATGCGCATACCACCCCCCTCACCAAAAATAGCTTCTTGATGACCACAGTGCGTGCAGACATGAATCGCCATATTTTCAACTAAACCTAAAATCGGCACATGCACTTTAGCAAACATTTCAATGGCTTTTTTTGCATCGAGCAATGCAATATCTTGCGGTGTCGTCACAATGACTGCGCCATCTACGGGAACTTTTTGCGCCAAAGTAAGTTGAATATCACCCGTCCCTGGCGGCATATCAATAATTAAATAATCAATATTTTGCCAATGGGTTTGAAATAATAATTGTTGCAAAGCACCACTCGCCATAGGACCACGCCACACCATGGGCGTCGATTCTGATACTAAATATCCCATCGACATAGTTTGAAGACCATGGGCCATAATCGGCTCAAAACCTTGCTCACCCGCTTGTTCCGATTGCTGATCTGTTGCTACACCTAACATCAGCGGTTGACTGGGCCCATAAATATCTGCGTCGAGCAAACCCACTTGCATACCTTGTTTTTTTAATGCCAAAGCTAAATTTGCGGCAACAGTCGATTTTCCAACGCCACCTTTACCCGAAGCAACAGCAATAATACGTTTGACGCCCTTTAAACGACCCGGCGTTAATTGTGCTTTTATTTGAGCAAGACTGAGTTGTGACATAAATCAATTCTCTTATCATTTAAAATGCATAGATCAACGTGTTTAAAATGAATTAAAAAATCGCTGTAAAAAATAATGAATGGAGGAAAAAAATAAGCGCGGCTGGAATGCTCTAATGAGCTTAAAAACTATCATGAAAACTGGCGGAGCGGACGGGACTCGAACCCGCGACCACCCGCGTGACAGGCGGGTATTCTAACCAGCTGAACTACCGCTCCGGAAAGACAACAACATGCGAACAGGACAGACTTTACCTTGGTGGGTGGTGCAGGGATCGAACCTGCGACCCTCGCCTTGTAAGGGCGATGCTCTACCAGCTGAGCTAACCACCCAAAGTAAGGAGCCGGTATTCTACGGCTATTTTCCAAGGTGTCAAATAAAAAGGTGGCAAATAAAAAAGAGGCCGTTAGGCCTCTTAAAATACAATTAAAAAACGCGGATAAATTACTCAAATTAATATTTTTTACGCAAGATTAACTCACTGGCTTAATCAACATTTTTTCTACTAACTGCACTGCGAATTCAGTCAGTAATTCAATTTGATCAGCATCACAAGAATTAACTGCATAGACTTGACTAATCATCGGTGCTAAAGCAAAAAAGTGCGTGCTAATGGCCGTCATGATAATAGAAAGTTGTGCAAAGGGAATAGGCTGTAACCACCCTTCAGCAACACCTTGTTGATGATAAACAAATAATAGATCAAACGCTGGCTGTAATAATTGTTCTGTCATCCAGGTGAGCCGCACAGATTCTTGCATGCCTTCTCGCAATAAAAATTGCCCCACTTCAGGATGTTTAGCAGCAAAAGCAATTAATGTTCTAACAAAAGCAATCAATAATTCTTTTTGAGCAAGATGGCTATCCAATTTTTCTAAATCTTGCTGCAACCAACTGAAGGCTTGCT
Source organism: Gammaproteobacteria bacterium (assembly GCA_023265895.1). Taxonomy (GTDB): domain Bacteria; phylum Pseudomonadota; class Gammaproteobacteria; order Pseudomonadales; family JAHFSE01; genus JAHFSE01. The sequence goes on along the minus strand of JAHFSE010000014.1, from coordinate 10,248 downwards.
CTACCGCTGCTTTCCACAGCGCTTCTTTGGTTTTGAAATGATAATGAATGAGTGGTTGAGTGACGCCCGCCACCTTGGCAATTTCAGTGGTAGAAACACCATTGAATCCTTTAATCGCAAATTCTTTTAATGCTGTTTTTAAAATGCGAGTACGCGCATCTTCTTTAATTTCCTTTTTCACTTTACTCATGAATAAGGTATCTCGATTCAGATGCACCACGCGGGCACTGGTAAGCTGAGATTCTATGGATTGCTCTTTAAATGGATCCAAATAGTTCACAAATCACCTCTTAAAAAAACAGACTGCTATTATTAGTACGGACTCACGGATTTCATCATAGGTATTGTTATTGTTTTCATAACAAGCAACAAAATGCCAAATTGCTATCGCCTCACTGAAATTTGTCATTCTATCTTTTAAAAAACGAAAATCTCTATTTACGGGAACAGTCTAACGAAGTTATCAATTAAATTAAGCTGATCAAAAGTTATAATCTTGTAAAAAAAAGTAGGCTGGAGATCGAGTTTGGTAAGTTGAACCTAATTCAAAAGAGATAAAATCATCGTCAATAAATCTAGATTAGAAAGAATGCAATCCATTGCATGGCATCAATGCGGAGATAATCCGTTATTATGGTATGTTATGGGGTCGAGCAGTTTTAAATTGAGCTGAAAGATACCCGGAATAGCCATCGCATAAAAGTTTTGTCACATTTTCAGGAGTCAACACAGGATAAACAGCTGGACGGGAAGGATGAGTGAAGTCACCCTTTGCATTCACGTTAATATGATGTATCACTCTACTTCCTGGTCGAACTGCTCCTTTAAAAGATAATGCGTAAGAATCTCCACTCAACTGAGAGGTAGAAGCTCTGAGCAAATAAGTACCTTCAGGCTTACTCGAGAGTAGATTTTCAACCTCACCAATTATAGCGCTTCGATCAGCGCTGACTGACTGCCAAAACCCAGGCGCACTGCGCACTGGATCCGATGCTGTACGAGTGACCTCTGTATAATGATCTTCAGCGAGCGCCTGCTGCTGCGGCGGCGAAAACTGCGCCAGCTGGTCTAAAGTGAGCTCCAAATCATCCTCCGAATCATGAGGAGACGCCGTTGGCAGCACATGTGCAGGCGCGTTGCGAGGAGAAAGGCGTGGTGGTGGATGCGGCAGCGGTGGCGGCGCACTTGCAGGCAGGCTTGGATTCATCGCATCAAGCTTTCTCTTAATATTCACAGGCGCCAGACCACCAGGCTCAAAAAAATCCGACGCTGTACCAAAAAAACTATTGGCAAAATTATGCTGATTGCTTTCTGTATTGCTAAAAATACCGTTATCAAGATACCAATTAGAAAGCGCATTATAGGCCTGATAAAAATTTGCTAAGGCAGATTTCCACTCAGCAGTGATCAACTGAGGATTTTCGCAAGCATTTCTTAAGGCTTGTAAAGCAGTTAAAAATAGCTGAGCGCCATCGAGATAACCTGCTCTAAAAAGAACACCTTTATCTTTCTCTGTCTGCAATGCAGTGTTTAATTCTTGCTGAGCCGAGAATAAACCATTAATCACCTCAGCGCGTTGTCCAGTAAATAAAGGGCTAGCTACCATAGCTATAGGCTGCGCTGACTGAGAAGACAATCCAAGCTGCGCTGGCTGAGAAGACAATCGCGGCGGCGGTTCTGGTGCCTTATCTCTACGAGCACCTTGACGTCTCAAAGTCCCTACTACACTGGGATCCGTCGTGCTTTCTTCCGAGAAGCCCTGCGCTCCTCTTATAGTAGTAATATCAACAAAATCACCATCCTCTCCAAACGCAGCTCTTCGTTGAAATACATCCTCAGAAGCATGACCATCCATGGAAGAAAGATGCGCCGAAGAAGCGCGTGCTGAAGGAGAAGAGCCGTCTATTGCTACTTGACCTAAAGGTGAAGATAAGGCAACTGGCACAAGCCAGTCCGCTTCGGTTTTAGATGCCACACCAGGTAATAATGAGCTACGCTCCATAAAAAAATCTCCCTCAATTCAAGGTAATAGTTTGTTTTCCAAATTAGAACTACGGCTAATATCCAGCAGTTTTTTTAATAGCAGGTTGGCGCGCCAACCCTGGATTACTTGAACAATCTGCTGAGGATTCTATTTTAATCATTGCACCTGTTCGCTTTAATTCACGCCCAGAACCACCATCAGAAATGCGTGCTGAAGGATTGGAACAAACAGCCCCAACACTAGCCAGTGGTGAATCAACCTGTGAAGTAACTTTAACAATCTGCTGCAAACCGAATTGATTTTGACAAACATGCTCCATAGGAATTTCCTCAATGATAATGGAATAAGCCAAAATAATTCCCCTCTGCTGCCCCTCAGTTTCACTTGCTCTTTTTTTTGAATGAGGAATTATTCGATATAGGGGGGGGGTAGGCTATCATAACAATAGCTTAAATAACAAGGATCCAAACATCAAAATCTGCTGCTTTTTTCATCCCTTCTTTTTGCTCTGTGGCTTTATTAACAAACCAGATGCAATTCTGTAGAATGCGCCCTCTTAAATCGATTTTCCCACCTTACTTAGAGAAAGTTTATGTCATCCATGCTAAAAACCTACCGCCAACACGTGGCTGAACGTGCTGAACAAGGTATTGCACCTAAACCCCTGAACGAACAACAAGTCACTGAATTAGTAGAGTTACTCAAAAATCCGCCCAAAGGCGAAGAAGCATTTCTGCTGGAACTGTTAACTCATCGCATACCACCCGGCGTTGATCAAGCCGCTTATGTAAAAGCAGGATTTCTAGCAGCGATTACCCGTGGCCAAACAAGCTCTCCTTTAATTGATAAAAAACATGCCACTGAATTGTTAGGCACCATGCTGGGTGGCTATAACATAGAGCCGCTGATAGCATTACTCGATGATCAGGAAGTTGCGGCAATTGCGGCTAAAGCGCTAACACATACTTTATTAGTTTTTGATGCATTCCACGATGTACAAGAAAAAGCCGCTCATAATCCACATGCGCAAACCTTATTAAAATCCTGGTCAGAGGGTGAATGGTTTACTCAACGCCCTGCGGTTGCTAAAAAAATTACAGGTACTGCTTTTGTCGTATCCGGTGAAACCAATACCGATGATTTATCACCGGCGCAAGATGCTTGGTCACGCCCAGATATTCCTTTACATGCAAATGCCATGTTAAAAAATCCACGTCCAGGCATTACCAACGCATTGGCGCAAATTAGCGAATTAAAGCAAAAAGGCTTTCCATTAATTTATGTCGGTGATGTGGTGGGTACAGGCTCCTCTCGTAAATCCGCTACTAACTCAGTGTTATGGCATATGGGCGACGACATTCCTTACGTGCCCAACAAACGTTTTGGTGGCATCGTACTCGGCGGGAAAATAGCGCCTATCTTTTTTAATACCATGGAAGATGCTGGTGCATTACCTATCGAGTGTGATGTTAGCGCAATTAAAATGGGTGATATCATTGATATTTATCCTTATGAAGGCGTGATTAAGCGTCACGATACGAGTGAAGTGGTTTGTCGCTTTGAATTAAAAACCGATGTGATTTTAGATGAAGTTCGTGCGGGCGGCCGAATTCCATTAATTATTGGCCGTGGCTTAACAGATAAAGCACGGAGCGCATTAAAATTAGACTCTGCTCATTTATTTAAATTACCAACCACGACTAAAGATACTGGTAAAGGTTTTACTCTCGGTCAAAAAATGGTGGGTAAAGCCTGCGGCGTTACCGGCGTTCGCCCTGGCACTTATTGCGAACCTAAAATGACAACGGTCGGCTCACAAGATACCACCGGCCCTATGACACGAGATGAATTAAAAGATCTCGCCTGCCTAGGATTTTCTACCGATTTAGTCATGCAATCTTTCTGTCACACGGCGGCTTATCCCAAACCCGTCGACGTGGAAACTCAACACACACTACCGGATTTTATTATGAATCGCGGCGGTGTTTCTCTGCGGCCTGGCGATGGCATTATTCACTCTTGGCTCAATCGCATGCTATTACCTGATACGGTCGGCACCGGCGGTGATTCACATACTCGCTTTCCTATTGGCATTTCCTTTCCTGCCGGTTCTGGCTTAGTCGCATTTGCTGCTGCCACCGGAGTGATGCCGTTAGATATGCCGGAATCTGTGTTAGTGCGCTTCAAAGGTGAAATGCAACCCGGCATCACATTACGTGATTTAGTCAACGCTATTCCCTATGCAGCCATTCAAAAAGGCTTATTAACCGTTGCTAAACAAGGCAAGAAAAATATTTTTTCTGGCCGTATTTTAGAAATTGAAGGTTTGCCTAAATTAACCATCGAGCAAGCCTTTGAATTATCCGATGCTTCTGCTGAACGATCTGCAGCAGGTTGTACGATTAAATTAGACCAAGCGCCTATCATCGAATATCTCAATTCAAATATTACGCTGTTAAAATGGATGATAGCTGACGGTTATGGTGATGCGCGCACGATCGAACGCCGCATTCGAGCTATGGAGGCTTGGGTAAAAAATCCCGTGTTATTAGAAGCTGATGCTGATGCCGAATACGCGGAAATTATTGAAATTGATTTAGCTAAAATTAACGAGCCTTTATTAGCTTGCCCTAACGATCCTGATGACATTAAACCTCTATCGGTTGTCGCTGGCGATAAAATCGATGAAGTCTTTATTGGATCTTGCATGACCAATATCGGACATTATCGAGCAGCTGGTAAATTATTAGAAAAAATCGATGGCGTGATTCCAACTCGATTATGGATTGCACCACCCACGAGAATGGATGAACGTCAATTGATGGAAGAAGGTTATTATAATATTTATGGTCGTGCTGGTGCGCGCACCGAAATGCCTGGCTGTTCTTTATGTATGGGTAATCAAGCGCGCGTAGCGCCTAACAGCACCGTGGTATCGACTTCGACCAGAAACTTTCCTAACCGCTTAGGTCAAGGCGCTAATGTCTATTTAGCTTCTGCTGAATTAGCAGCGGTTGCAGCAGTATTGGGTAAATTACCAACGGTAGAGGAATATATGGGTTATGCAAAAAGCCTTGATACCATGGCTGCGGATATTTATCGCTATATGAATTTCCATTTGATGCCAGAATATCAACATCAGGCGGATAGCGTAAAAATTCCTATGGCCCAACGCGCATAACTTTTTAAATCCTGCTCAAATAAAAAAACCACCGATCGGTGGTTTTTTTATCCGCACTACTTTTTAACTAACGCCCAATACCATAATAACTAAATCCCATTGCTCTTAATCGCTCGGGATCATATTGATTACGCCCATCAAAAATGACCGCTGAAGACAAAGTATTTTTAATGCGTTCAAAATCTGGCTGACGAAAAACCTTCCATTCAGTGACGAGCACTAATGCATCTGCAGCGTCAAATACGTCATACAAATGCGCACACAATTGAACTTTTTTTGTAACCACATATTCAGCAGGCAAGGCTTGCGTCATGGTTTCCATCGCTTCAGGATCATAAGCTTTTACATAAGCGCCCGCTTCCACCAAAGAAACTAACAAATCCAATGCAGGGGCTTCACGCACATCATCGGTATTCGGCTTAAATGCCAATCCCCACACAGCAAAAGTTTTCCCTACTAATTTCCCTTGAAAATGATCATAAATTTTTTCAAATAAACGATGCTTTTGTGCATGATTTCGTTGCTCTACCGCTTTTAAAATCCAAGGCGAAAAATTATTTTTTTCTGCCATATGCACCAAGGCTTGCACATCTTTTGGAAAACAAGAACCACCATATCCACAACCTGGATAAATAAAGGAATATCCAATACGCGCATCAGAACCAATACCTAATCGCACGGATTCCACATCAGCACCTAAGCGTTCACAAAGATTTGCCATTTCATTCATAAAAGAAATTTTAGTCGCCAACATAGCATTTGCGACATACTTCGTCATTTCTGCATCACGGACACCCATGAATAAAATTTTATTACGAGTTCGAGCAAAGGGTTCATAAAGCTCTGCCATTAAATTTTGAGCGCACTCACTGCTTGTACCAATAATAATGCGATCTGGCCGCATAAAATCCTCTACTGCAGAACCTTCCTTTAAAAACTCTGGATTACTGACTACATCAAAATGAAACGACACACCACGTCGATTTAACTCTATTTGAATTGCCGCGTGTACTTGATCTGCTGTACCGACCGGTACCGTACTTTTATCAACAACTAATAAATCCTGTACCATGACCTGACCAATGTGGTGAGCCACGGCTAATACATATTTTAAATCAGCTGAACCATCTTCACCTGGCGGCGTACCTACAGCGATAAAACAAATTTGTGCTGTTTTTAAAGCATCTTCCAAGGAATCACTAAAATGTAGCAATGATTCGCTACGCGCTTGGATAACCAATTGCTCCAAACCTGGCTCAAAAATAGGAATCTCGCCTTGACGTAATTGAGCGAGCTTAGCCTGATCAACATCTACACAAGTCACATGATTTCCCATAGCAGCAAAACAAGCGCCAGTCACTAAGCCTACATAACCAGATCCAACCACAACAATTTGCATTTCTCCTCCACAGACCCATTAAAAGCACAATCAATCATTCCACAAGATTCACATCAAAAAACTGCCAGGATAATAATCAGAAAAATGATGAGATAGGTAATTGTTTCTTTAAATTATTTTAAATATCCATCTTCTACTAAAACATTTTTCGATGCCTCATTGACTTTAACCACAAGCTACTGATAGATTGCTCGCCGTGTAATAACCGCCAGGTTATTATATGAACCCTATCTTCTGATGGGGCTTCACTCGTTCACGAGATTGGGTGTCGTCAGTAGAATGCGACCTGGTTTTGTCTCGCGATTGGCTCTTGCTTTCATTTATTTCATACTGCTTTTTAGTGGCTTTTTTGTCCGGGCTGCGTGTGGTTGATGTGCTAAGTAGCCAAGAGCAACGAGTATGAGCAGAAGGCAGCAGTGTCAGCTAGGATTTCTGGATGGTTGCTGGGTATTCTGAACATAGTAAAGAGTGGGCTGTAAAAGAAGGTAAACCTGTCGATTATGCCAACCCGTAATGCTACCTTTTTTATTTTAGGAGAAACAAAATGACTCGTTATTTCTTAGTATTTGCAATCAGCCTATTCACCGTGTTTGGTCTTTCTGGTTGCAACCGCAACAAAGAAAACACTGAAGCAACTACTGAACAAGCTGCTCCTGCTGAAACCACTGAAGCAGCAGCACCTGCTGCACCTGCTGAAGTTGCACCTGCTGCACCTGCTGAAGTTGCACCTGCTGCGCCTGCTGAAGCTGCGCCTGCTGAAGCCGCTCCTGCTGCTGCGCCTGCTGCACCTGCTGCTGGTCAGTAATAAGCCAAACCGATTTAAGCGAAATTTAATTGCTTATAAGGTTGAGAGGCTCATCGAAAAGAGCGCATTTTTTGCGCTCTTTTTTGTTTCCGAGTAATTATTTAAATGCTTGACCTTCAAGATCTTCATCTCGAAATTAAGAATTCTGGCCCCTCGCTTTTGCTGCTACACGGATTTGCCGGCAGTACCCGAAATTGGCGCGGATTAACTCGAGCATTAGAGGATCATTGGCAAACTCTTTGTTATGATCTTCCTGGCCATGCTCGCAGCACTGCTCCAAATACTGCAGATGCCTACACTATTGAAGCACAATGCAACCTCATTGATCAGATACTCGAACAAAAAGCTCAACTACCCGCTGTCGTTGGCGGCATGTCTATGGGCGCAGGTTTAGCACTACAATATGCTTTGCGGCACCCTAAAAAATTACGTGGATTAATACTCATTGCCTACCCTTCTGGCGCTCGACATGCCGGTGGTATCCAACCATACATACATGCTTTTGCCGATAAAATTGATGATGCTGGCCCAGAAAAAGCCGGCGCAGAATTTGTTTGGCATGAAGCCTCTGGATTTAATAAAAAAGATCGAGCGCTGATTCGTTTAGGATTTCTCGAACATCCCGCTCATGGCCTGAGTCTTTCATTACGACACTTGTTAGGTCAGTATCCAGAAAATCTGGATCTTATGAAACTCGCTGAACAAATAAAAATACCAACACTGATGATTGCCGGCAGTTTAGATACACCCGCATTGGAAATTAGCCAACGATTAGTGCGACATATCCCACAGGCACAACTGAGCATTATTGAGGGCGGCGGGCATTTGGTGAATATCGATAGCGCAAAAGTCTTTAATGAAATAGTGATAAATTTTCTGAACTCGTTATAATTTGGCGCTCCTTTTTTTAAAGGGCCTGTAGCTCAGTTGGTTAGAGCAGAGGACTCATAATCCTTTGGTCGTAGGTTCAAGTCCTACCGGGCCTACCATATTGTTTATTTTATTCAGATAAGCTGACCTGCTTCTCTCTATTCACTTAAAGTAAAACTGAACGCGCTTCTCGAGTTAGCACACGAATTCGTGACCAATTCTGCTCTACCAAATCCTGTCCAGCAATAAACCAACTGGCGCCCACACAGAAAACATTAGGTAAATCTAAATAACTGCGTAGATTATTCAACCTAACCCCGCCTGTTGGGCAGAAATAAACATCTTTAAAAGGCCCGGCTAAACTTTTTAACATCTGAATACCACCCGCTACCTCTGTCGGAAAGAATTTAAAATGGTGCAAGCCAATATCAATACCTTGCATGATTTCACTGGGCGTCATGACACCCGGCAAATAAGGTAATGAGCATTGTTTAATTTCATTAAATATATTGAATAATAATCCAGGACTCACTACAAATGCAGGATTCAGCGCTACAAGTGATTTCAATTGAGCTAAACTGGTGATACTGCCCACACCAATCGTCAACTGAGGATAATTTTTTAGTGCAAGTGTTAATGCATCTAAAGCGCAAGTATGGCGCAGCGTCACTTCAATCACATTAAATTGATGCTCTAACAAAATATCCAATGCAGGCATCACTTGATCGATATGAGAAAATTCAATTACTGGAATTAATTGGGCTGACTTTAATAATGCAGGTAAAGAAGCGCTCATATCCATATTACCTCATGACAGGAAAAACTCATCAAACTGTAGGTTTTCCCTAGTTGAAATGCAATATTTTTATGAGGTAACGACATCATGACAAACATTTTGATTCGCTGGATTCAATTGTCTCTTTATGGCTATCTCATCAACTGCAAGGAATGTTTTCGTTATCTAAAAATAATACGGCATTTTTATCACAACACATCCTTTGCTATCACAGATTTAAAATTGCATTGGCATTATTTATGGAATAACCCTTATCATCTTTGCCAAAAAAGTCGTCATTATTTGCCTAAAGCATTGACACAGCCCTATGGCGAAACACCCCTATTAGATTTTTCTAAATTAATCCATCATCTGCATTTAACAGAAAAAGATCGTTTCATTGAACTGGGGTGTGGGCGTGGCCATTTAGTTTTTTGGCTGGCGCATTTTACTCCTTGCGCTATTTTAGCAGTCGATATCGTGCCTGAATTCATTCGATATGGAAATCGATTAGCACAGCAACGCCATTTGTCCCAATTACATTTTGACTATAGCAATATGTTAGCAGTTGATTTTTCCACTGCTAGCTGTGTTTATTTATATGGCACCTCATTAAAAGATGAATACATTATTCAATTGGTAAAAAAATTATCTGACTTACCCAATGGCGCCAAAGTGATTACCGTGAGTTATTCTTTATCAGAATATGGCGCAGAAAATTTCATTGTAGAAAAACGCCTACTTGCTGATTTTATTTGGGGGCAAAGCTATTTTTATATCCAGAAAAAAGTCAGCCAACTTTAATATTACCTGACTTTCCCTGTATTAAAATTAAAAACTACTTTTGATGCCAAGGATAAAACTATAATCCGCAACGAGTTGTACACCATGGACATTTTGATAAATAGGTTGCTGAAAAAAACTATATAATTGAATTCTTGGCATTACTAAAAAACTAACACCAGGACTAAAATAGATAGCTTGACTACCAGTATCTTCTGGTTCCGCCTCATCACCCTGATCTCTTGCCCGAATAACAGTATTGACTTGCGCTAATACAGACCATTGAGAAGATGCAGCATATTGCACGCCACCATCTAACTTCACCGTACGACCTGATTTAAAACCATCACGGGTATTTAACGATTCCTGTAGAAGAATTTGAGCAAACCAACTATGTGGTGAGCGAATGTCATGCTGCTGATAAAAAGCACCGAGCAAAACATCCGTAGTT
>JAHFSE010000121.1 GCA_023265895.1 Gammaproteobacteria bacterium | reverse complement strand
AAAAGTCCGCATCAAAATTAAAATTATATTGACCTGAGCGCAATTCGCGGCCAAATTTTTCGCGCAAGGCGGGTTCAGAAAGATAAGTCACATGACCTAACATACGGGCTAATGTCAGTCCATGCTTGGGATAAGTCGCTTGACCGTAATAATGTCCGCGATGAAAATGAGGATCCGATAAAATAGCTTGACGGGCAATTTCATTAAAAGCGATATTTTGCGCCGATAATTTTGCTGCAGAGGCAATCACCACGGCATGACGTAATTGTTGTGGTCGATCAATCGCCCACTGCATGGCTTGCATGCCGCCCAAACTGCCGCCGATCACAGCAGCCCAACAATCAATATTTAAATGCTCCGCTAACTCTGCTTGGGTTTTTACCCAATCCTTAACGGTGACAATGGGGAAATCCGGGCCGTAGGGTAAACTTGTCTCTAGATTGACTGTGTTAGGCCCCATGCTGCCATGGCAGCCGCCAATATTATTCGGGCAAACCACAAAAAATTTTCGAGTATCAATCGGTTTTCCTGGGCCAATCAGTGTATCCCACCAACCGGGTTTTTTATCCTGTGGTGAATGATAACCGGCCGCGTGATGATGACCACTTAAGGCATGACAAATTAAAATGGCATTGCTTCGTTGAGCATTGAGGGTGCCATAGGTTTCATACATCAGCTGATAATGACTTAAGCTATAGCCACATTGCAGCGTGAGTGAATGATTGAATTCCACCCATTGAGGTTGGATTAAACCGACCGAGTCGGGCGGATCAATTTTTGATTGAGCAGTAGCCATATATTACAACCGATCATGAAGGTCTGGTTTTTTCCTGGAAACTTTTGTCATAGCCTTTAGAAAACTTTTTGGATTGCCGCGTGTAGCACGCTGCATTAAGTAATCTTCAGTCAGCAATGCAGACATTTTTTCAGCGATGGCAGAGGCAACAAATTGATTAATAGAAATACCATCTTTCGCTGCTAAGCTTTTTACTTGTTGATGTAATGAGTCTGGTAATCTTAAGCTTAATGTGCTCATGGTAAAATACCTCGTGTACGTAAAAATTCCTGTGGTGTGATGGCTTGAATGCCAAAACATTCAACGCCGATAAAATCTTTTATATTAAAGGTGATGATGAATTGGCTTGCTGATTCCACTGCAATTTCTAGGACTAAATCATCTTTTCGATCTTTTAAAAAAGGACGCCACAAGAAAAAAATAGGGTGAATATCAGCTTGGCTCAACAGATAATCTAGCACATCGTGAATATCTTGCTTTAATAGGCCGGTGATTAACCCCGGCCGTTTCAGTACTGTTTCGTATTCTAAAAATAGAGGTACTGAGAGGTTCGGTTTGTAAATTTTGTCAGGCAATAATTTCAGAAATTGATGAGATGCACCTTGCTGTGAGCGTAATGCAGATACAATCACGTTGGTATCAATCACCAGAGGTATCGGTTTCATTCGTGGTATTGTATATGATACCTATACATTTTCAAGTCGCAGAGCCTATGCTTTATTGCTGAGATTTTCTTACTTCTGCGCCAATAATTCCTGTAATGCACGAATTTGTTCCTGTTGTAGATCTAACAACTCCCGCCATTGTTGCTCACAGAGTCGATCAATTTTTTCATGCAGCGCAAGAATTTCCACTTCTGCTTTTAAGTTGACTTCATAGTCGTGGCTTGCATCCAAACGGTCTTTAGCCGCATGGCGATTTTGCGACATCATAATAATGGGCGCTTGAATAGCCGCCAACATAGATAACACCAAATTTAATAGGATGTAGGGATAGGGATCAAACGCTGCGTGTTCGCGCGCCAATATAAATGAATTTAAAATAATCCAACTCAATAAAATCACGCCAAAAATAATAATGAAAGGCCAAGAGCCACCGAAAGCGGCGACTTGATCGGATAAGCGTTGCCCGAAGGTTAGGCTTTGATCAAACTCATGGTTGGTATTGCGGCTGACTTGTTTGTGTGTGGTGTGTGGCATCAGTGGAAGTTCCATGAAAAATAATGTGGAGAGATTGCTCAAGCATAGTCATATCAAAGGTAAATTTTCCAGTATCACTTTTTTTTCAGCTTGGTTAACATGGCGCCTTCATTGTATTTCATTGCTTGGATGAATTTTTTAGAGGGCCTCATCATGACTGATAACAAACAAGTGAAAGAAGATTTACTCGTCATTCAAAAAGGTTTATTTAAAATCGGCCGTCATCGTGTCGTTGCGTTGCCTGCGCATACGACTTGGGATTTGATTGATGATTTAGAGGTGCGGATTGCACGCTTGATTGAAGTGTTGGAAGTATCGGAAATTTCGTAAAACCACCCTGTCAGGCTAAAGCCCGCCCCCTCCAAAGGAGGGGAATTTGTGTGCGCTCACTTTGATTTATGCAACAACGCCGCGTAAGGGTGCTGTTACAACGCTGATTTTTATTAAATTAAACCAGCGTTGTAGGGTCTTCATCTGAAAACAGTAATCTATTAGGGGCTGCGTGGGTAGCCTTACCGGTCACTACTTCAAGTGTTGCATAGGTATCGTCTTCAGAGTCAGATGTTGTTTCTCCTGATGAAGGAAAATGTTTAGCTGACTGATGCCGTGGATCATCAAAATGCGGCGGCATAGGTTCGCGCTGCGGTTTTGTTGTATTAGCCGCAGAGTCAGTCGCTGTTTTCTTGACGGTCGAGTAGAGGGGTTCCTCTCCTGGTGCTGCTGGTTGGAGTCCTGCGACGCTGCGGGTATGAGCATCGCGCACAGCCCATCGCGCAGCATGTGTTTGTTTATCTGGATTTCTGTGTAGTCGAAGTTCTCGTGTGGTGTAATCTCTATGAATAACGCGGGTACTCACGCCTGCTTCTGACGGCGGTTTTGCAGTTTCTGTTTCTTCGTCGGAAGATGAATTGTAGAGACTCAGATTATCATCCGCTTGTTGCGAGCTATTACCGAATTTTGCTTTTAATTCTGTTTTTCCTGAGTCGCTTGTAGCAATGTCAGTTGTGGTCGGCTGAGCTGTTGCTTGTTCTGCGCGGAACATATCTAGCATTGCTTGTTTGCTTCTCAAGCTAGTTACGCGCACGAATCCAGTTGGCGCTGCCGTCGCTTCACTGGCTTGCGATAAATCAACATCCCCGTGGGTTGCTGCTCGCAAGTCGACATCGTCGGGTTCAGTGGGTGAAGCGGGGGGTGAAAGTTCTATGCCTGGGATACGGCCTTCTCTCTCTAATGCTGCTGTACCCTCTACAGCTTCAGCGTCATTGAAATGACGAACTTGAACTTTTTCATTGAACGTAACTGGCATAACAAACATACCTCTAATAATTTTTTACCGATGATTTTTTTTCGAATCCGACCAGTCTACCAACATTTAATAGACAATCATAGAATTTTTTTTAAACAGGCTCTAAGTTGTTTTGAAATCTTTTATCTAGAAAATAATTTTTCTTTTTTGACGTGACTGTTTTACACTCGCTCGCATTATTAAAAAATCCGTATTTAAAAATGAAGTTGACTGATTTACCAAAAAGGATTTTTAACACAAGATGAAATGGATTTTTCATGAATACCGATTGAAAATTTAGAGAACATTTATTATGTCTGATCAGCCGTTTTTAACAGGCAATCATAGAAGGCCGCCACTGCCACCGCCATCATCGGAGGAAAGAGCAGATTCCTATAGACCACCCTTGCCGCAGAAAAAAAACTCACTATTTCAACGGCCGCATACTGATTTAAATCTGGCAGAGCCCACAGATGCTGTTACTACTTGTGTATTACCTTCGCAAACAACAGATGATCTTAGAACACCTAACTCAGCAGCGGAGTGCGTATTTGATTTTCAGGGTGATGCGTCTTTTTCATTGTATCAAGCAGGTAGGCCTACTGGTGGGGTTCAAGGAGACACTATTTCTGTGCATGATGAGCCTTATCAACTTGTGGGGAATGTTAATGATCCTATATTAATCAATCATTATGTTGTGGATCCTTTTAAAAACGAGGGGGCGCAGGAAATTCAAGTTTCGTCTCCTGTGCACTCTGGTATGTCTAGTCAGCCGGGAGCAGAAGTTTATCAAAGTGTTTTATCTGCACAGAATTTACAACAGAACACTGCCCGATCCGGTACGGGTACCTATTATGGTTTTCAACTTCAGTCTGGTGAGCAAGATCCAGATGTGCAAGTAGAAGATACTTATGGAAATGCAGACATTATTGCGCGTTCTGCTCAAGACTCTGTTTACCAGGATTTGCCGCCTAAGTTAGAGCCACGTCAAACAAAAGGTCCGCGTTATGTAAATCAAGCTGTGGTTGATGCGCATGCTCAGCCTGAAATATATATGAATCAATCTATTGTGGATGCTCAGATTGAACAGCAACCTGTTGCTGTTCGAAAAGTAGAAAATCCTTACGGAAATGCAGGTGTCAATCTTCGACAAAAAAGCGAGTATGGCTACGCAAATAGGCGACCTACTGAGTCTGCTCCTTTTCAACAACCATTAGCAGTAGAGATATTCCCGATAGTTGATGAAACACTTGAGCAAGTGATAGACGAACAGTTAACAAAAATATTTGCTCGTTTAAATAACATGGATATTCCTCTCAAAGATGCTTTGGAAGAGATCAATACATTAACAAGACAATATAAAGATTTTTGGCAAATATTTGTTCATGACAGCAGCAGTGCGCAAATAGTTTTTGAATGTTTACAGCAAGGGTGTTCATTGCCACCCTTAAATGCAGTTGAGCGTGCAGCGCAGTTATCAAATGGATTTGAGCTGGTTGGTAGCATTCTCACTAGCATTAGTCAGCAACTACTATTAGCAAATGGACATACTGAGTTCAAAAAAGCCATCGCTATTTTTTATAGAGCGGATGGCTTAGCGACGAAAAGATTTGCCGAGGCACTGCTTGGATCATCCAATCCTAGTTTGCCTTGTTTAAGTTTACTTGTGAAAAATCGACCAGATTTTTGGCAAATTTTTGGTTCAGATCAATTAGTCTTTGCCCATCGTTTGTTAGATTTTATTCGGCAAGCACGGACTGAGCAGGATTTATCGGTCGTTGTAGAAATGATTCAAGCTATTGCTGACCAATTAACGCGAACTGCATTACAGCTTAAACCCTTTTCTCCTTCTCCTTGTATTGCTTTAGATGAGCAAACAGTAAACATCTGGTCGCAAGCAGTTTATTTTTTCCAACACAGTGGATTGTATTTAGTGCGCGAGATTGCAGGGCAATTATTGAACCCGCTCAGTGAGATGAGTAAAAGTCAGTTGTTAGTTTTAGCTGAGCAGCGTGCGCGTTGTGGTGGTGAAGTGTTATCTGTGCTGGCTAGTGCAACACAAGATACCTTGGCTACTCGTACATCCAATGTGCGTATTCAATTAGCTTCGCTTGCTCAGCAATTGTCGCGACGAAAATTGCTGAATTCTTTATTAGGTTTACGAATAAACCCCAATGCTTCACTGCTTGAGCTTTGTATGCAGACGTGCGTATTGAATCCAACTCGGAGCAGCACTCAGAAATTGATAACCGCGGTAGCAGCACTCATGAGATCCTGTCCAGAGCTCGTATTGGCCATGCGCAAAGGCGAATATCCTTTGATCATTAATTTACTGGAGCATTTAACGGAGCGACCGAGTAATAGTCGTTGGAAACCTGCTGATCATATGCATCAAATGACTGTGAGGGAAAAGCAAGCGGTGTTATTAGCGATGGAGGTTTACCGTCAACAACAAGCGCGGGCAACTGAAGTTGAATCAGATCTGTAAAAAGATCAGTCGCGAAAAATGAAAAATAAGGAAATAAAGTCTAAGTAGACTTTGGTCGTGGAGTGTTTAAACGGATATAACAAGAATCATGGAGCGACGCATCACAAAAAAATAGCATCCATGTTAATTAAAGCGGAGAAATGTAATGAGTGAAACACATTTAAATTTAGCGGGTCGACAGTCGCCAGTGGAGCCTGTAACTCAGTTGCCATCGTCAGTAACAAAGTTTGGCCGTGGATTTCAGTTAACGGGGAATCAATTAGCGGGCATTACTTTAAGAAAAACATCTGAGGGTGTTGGTGAGCCTACCTTAAAATCAGCCAATCGATTGTCTCGTAGTTGTGACAATGTATTTGCTTCGACTCAACTGGCGGATTCAACACCAGCGCCCCGTCTTGGCGAAACAGCAAAAGCAAATAGTGCTGACAATGTTATTTCACAGCCATCTCCAGCGGCATCATCACCGCAAGATATACGAAAACCAGTGCCTCGCCCTAGAAATATTACGCCGCCAAAAACGGCAACCGCCAATAGCCTAGAAAATCGTGAGCAGACCGCAGCCGCTTCGACATCAGTTGCGCCTTCAGCCTCATTGCCGCCTAAGCCTGCGCCTCGTAAACCATCGCCGCCTAAGGTTGAAATTCCAGTTGCAGCTGAAGTTGATGTTGATGTTGATGCTCCAGCGTCACCCCTTTTAAATATGCCGCCTCCACCACCATTGCCAATACAGAATGCGGTACTTAAACCAGTTTCACAGCCACCTTCTGAGCAAACTCTAAACCTCGCAGCAAGGGAGTTAGGATTATTGAGTCCTTCGCATGCGAGTGCAGCTGAATCAACTTCGCCTGTTCAGGTGCGGCGGTCGAATA
>JAHFSE010000120.1 GCA_023265895.1 Gammaproteobacteria bacterium | reverse complement strand
AAGTTTTCAAGCGTGCAGTGAATTTCTCACCCAAATTAGTGCCGACTTTTGAGCCAAAGGCGAGGACTTACTAATATGCTGACTGTCAGTGTTTACCGCTACAATCCAGAGCAAGATGAAAAACCATATTTTAAAGAATACCAAGTTGATACTCAGGGTAAAGACATCATGGTGCTGGATGTTTTAAACCTGGTGAAGGAGCAAGATGAAACCATGACCTATCGACGATCTTGTCGTGAAGGTGTCTGTGGTTCTGACGGTATGAATATGAATGGTCGAAATGGTTTGGCCTGTATTACGCCGGTATCTGAAGCATTACAATCTAGCAAGAAATTAATCATTCGTCCCTTACCTGGGTTGCCAGTTATTCGTGATCTTGTAGTAGACATGAGTCAGTTTTACCAACAATACGAAAAAGTAAAACCCTACTTAATGAATGATGAGCCAACACCGGCGATTGAACGTCTACAAACCCCTGAAGAGCGTGATCAACTAGATGGCCTTTATGAGTGTATTTTATGCGCTTGTTGCTCCACCTCCTGCCCTTCTTTTTGGTGGAATCCAGATAAATTCATTGGTCCAGCGGGCTTGCTACAATCCTATCGTTTTTTAGCGGACAGTAGAGATACGGCAACCGAAGAGCGGTTGGCTGATTTAGATGATCCTTTTAGCGTATTTCGTTGTCGTGGCATTATGAATTGTGTCAGTGTTTGTCCGAAGGGTCTCAATCCAACGCAAGCGATTGGAAAAATTCGAGGACTTTTGCTGGAGCAGGGGAGTTAAATTTACAAATTCGCCTCTTCATAGGTTGATGGGATAACTCTCTGCTACGCTTAAAAAACCTAATAAGCCGGCGGACAGGGCAGGAATGGTGATGTACAACAGCTTAATCCAACAACAGTGGAAGTCTTCTTATTTATCAGGCGGCAACGCCCCTTATGTTGAAGCCCTCTATGAAGCTTATTTGAGAGATCCTAACGCAGTTTCTAACGAATGGCGTAAGCGTTTTGAAACTCTACCCCGAGTGGACTCTAATATAGAGCAAGATATTCCGCGCTCTACCATTCAAGAACATTTCATTTATTTAGCTAAAAATAGCAGTCGCGCTCAACCACTTGAAGTCACTCATATGACTTCTGAACATGAAAAAAAACAAGTCAGCGTTTTACAATTAATCACTGCCTACCGCGTTCGTGGTCATCAAAAAGCTCAGTTAGATCCCTTAGGATTGATGCAGCGTGAGCCAGTACCTGATTTAGAATTATCTCATCATGGTTTGACGGCCGCGGATCTGGATACCCAATTTAATACCGGTAATCTTTTTATTGGTCAGGAAGAAGCAAGTCTAGGCGAAATGATTACTGCGCTGGAAATGACCTATTGCACCAGCGTCGGTGCTGAGTACATGCACATCGTCAATACAGCAGAAAAACGTTGGATTCAGCAACGTATGGAGCCAGTGCGCGCTCATCCAAATTATAATGCATCGGTAAAAAAGCATTTGTTAGAGCGTCTAACTGCAGCAGAAGGTTTAGAGAAATCTTTAGCTTCCAAATATCCAGGCTACAAACGTTTTGGATTAGAGGGGGGTGAATCTTTTATTCCATTGATCGATGAAATTATTCAGCGTGCAGGTAGCGCCAATGTCAAAGAAATTGTAATGGGTATGGCGCATCGAGGTCGGCTTAATGTGTTGGTCAATACCTTAGGTAAAAATCCCAGTGAATTATTCGATGAGTTTGAAGGCAAACGATTAAAAAGTGATGGATCCGGTGATGTGAAATATCATCAAGGTTTTTCATCGAATGTTCGCACAGCGGGTGGTGAAATTCACTTGGCTTTGGCATTTAATCCTTCTCATTTAGAAGTTGTTTCGCCGGTTGTAGAAGGTTCTGTTCGTGCACGACAAGATCGACGTAATGATCCTCATGGAGATTTAGTCTTACCCGTTTTAGTTCATGGTGATGCGGCCATTGCGGGTCAGGGTGTTGTGATGGAAACACTACAAATGTCGCAAACTCGGGCATATAAAACCGGTGGCACCATTCATATTGTGCTGAATAATCAAATTGGTTTTACCACTAGCAATCCAGAAGATGCCCGCTCTACTGAGTATTGCACCGATGTTGCTAAAATGGTGCAAGCACCTATTTTTCATGTCAATGGAGATGATCCTGAAGCGGTTTTATTTGTGACGCAAATGGCCGTGGATTATCGACGTGAATTTAAAAAAGACGTTGTCATTGATTTAATTTGTTATCGTCGCTCTGGTCATAATGAAACAGATGAGCCTTCAGGCACTCAACCCTTAATGTATCAACTCATTGCCAAACATGATTCAGTACGCAAAAAATATGCTGAGCGTCTGTTGCAGGCTGCTGTTATCTCTGAAATAGAAAGCAATAAAATGATGGACGATTATCGTCAAGCATTAGAGCAAGGTCAGCACGTAGTGAAATCCCTAGTGCGTGAATCTAATTTAGAATTATTTGTAGATTGGTCGCCTTACGTTGGCCATACTTGGATTCCCAATGCAGATACCCGCTATCCATTAAAAAAATTACGTACATTAGCGCAACGGATGGATTTATTTCCAGAAGGTTTTGTGCTGCAAAAACAAGTCGCAAAAATTATTGAAGATCGCCGAAAAATGACGGCTGGCGCATTACCTATTAATTGGGGTTATGCCGAAATTATGGCTTATGCTTCTTTATTAGCGGAAGGTTATCCGGTGCGCATTTCTGGTCAAGATTGTGGGCGTGGTACTTTTTCTCATCGACATGCCGTGTTGCATAATCAAAAAGTACAGGCTCAAAAAGAAAGCCAAGCTTTTGTTCCCCTCAAATTAGTCGCTAACAAAGAGCAGGGTACCCGTTTTGATATTTATGATTCTTTATTATCTGAAGAAGCCGTATTAGGTTTTGAGTATGGTTACGCAACTACAGCACCGAAAGGTTTAGTCATTTGGGAAGCGCAATTTGGTGATTTTTCCAATGGCGCACAAGTGGTCATTGATCAATTTATTTCATCGGGTGAACATAAATGGGCGCGTGTGTGTGGTTTGACCATGTTGTTACCGCACGGTTATGAAGGTCAAGGACCAGAGCATTCTTCGGCGCGATTAGAGCGTTTTTTACAATTGTGTGCTGAGCACAACATGCAAGTTTGCGTGCCTTCAACGCCAGCACAAATTTTTCATATGCTGCGTCGACAAGCCATTCGTCCTTTGCGTAAACCCTTAATCGTCATGACACCAAAAAGTTTGTTACGACATAAATTATGTGTTTCTACTTTAGATGATTTAACGGAAGGTCAATTTCGTGCAGTGCTGCCTGAAACGGAATTATTAGATTCCGTTGCCATCGAGCGAATTATTTTATGCAGTGGACGTATTTATTATGACGCGTTAGAAAAACGCCAAGCTGAAGCAAGAACGAATACGGCAATTATCCGCATTGAGCAATTATATCCTTTCCCAGAGCAAGAATTACAAGAGATCTTGCAAGCCTATCCTAATGTCAAAACTTTTGTTTGGTGTCAGGAAGAACCGATGAATCAAGGTGCTTGGTATTGTAGTCAACACCATATGCGAGCCGTAATCGCAAAAATAAATCCACAGGCTTATTTATGTTATACCGGTCGAACTGCTTCAGCCGCACCGGCTTGCGGTTACATGTCAATTCACCTAGAACAGCAGGAAAAATTTCTGCATGATGCTTTTACTATGACCAGTTGTCGATAAGCCGATAAAAGGAATTCTGATATGACAGAAATTAAAGCGCCACAATTTCCAGAGTCTGTTGCCGATGGCACATTGGCTAAATGGCATAAAAAGCCAGGTGATACAATCGCTCGTGATGAACTGATTGTTGATATTGAGACCGATAAAGTTGTGATTGAAGTTGTATCTCCAGCAGAGGGCATTTTGACAGATCAACTAAAAAAAGAAGGTGATGTTATTCATAGCTTAGAAGTATTGGGTCATTACGCATTGGGTGGTACAACCGAAAAAACGGTAACAATACAATCTTCTTCCATAGATGAAAAAATTTCTGGTCCTGCGGCACGAAAATTAATGGCTGAAAATAATTTAATCGCGACACAAATTGCCGCGACTGGAAAGGGCGGGCGAGTGACTAAAGAAGATGTGCGCAATCATCTGCAGAAAATACCTGTGACCAGCAGTGCTTCGAAAACGCAAGTAGAGGCACCAAAGTCACCCTCTAATATCGTTGCGTCTTCTATACAGACTTTGTTAGATGCTACCAGTCAACGTGAAGAAAAACGTGTGCCTATGACTCGATTGCGAGCGAAAGTAGCTGAGCGTTTATTAGAGGCCAAACAAAATACGGCCATGTTGACCACCTTTAATGAAGTCAATATGCAGCCCATCATGACGATGCGGAAAAACTACAAAGAAGCTTTTGAAAAAGCGCATGGTGTCAAATTAGGTTTTATGTCGTTTTTTGTTCGTGCGGCTGTTGAAGCCTTGAAGCGTTTTCCTGCGGTAAATGCTTCCATTGATGATTACGATATTGTTTACCATGGGTTTTATGATGTGGGTGTTGCGGTCTCCTCTGATCGTGGTTTGGTTGTGCCTATTTTGCGTGATGCCAACCGAATGAGTTTTTCGGAGATTGAACAAAAAATTATTGAATTTGGTGCTAAGGCGCAGGATGGAAAATTATCTATTGAGGATATGACTGGTGGTACCTTTACGATTTCTAATGGTGGCGTGTTTGGTTCGTTACTATCAACACCTATTTTAAATCCACCACAAACCGCTATTTTAGGTATGCATAAGATTCAAGATCGACCGATGGCAGTGGATGGCCAAGTGAAAATTCTGCCGATGATGTATTTAGCGTTATCTTATGATCATCGTTTAATTGATGGTAAGGAAGCGGTACAGTTTTTAGTAACCATTAAAGAATTAATTGAAGATCCCTCCAAGCTATTGTTGGATATTTAGCATTTTTTTCAAATGCCTCCTAATTCCCTCTTCATCTGATAGAGATGGAAATACAGTAAATCCCCCTCTTTTGTAAAGAGGGGGCAGGGGGAGTTAAAATATAGATAGGAATATAGTTATGAACGATACATTCGATCTTATCGTTATCGGCGCTGGCCCTGGTGGTTATCATGCGGCGATTCGTGCCGCTCAATTAGGTTTGAAAACTGCGTGTATTGAAAAGCGCATGGATGGAAAAAATAATGCTGTATTGGGTGGGACTTGTCTGAATGTTGGATGTATCCCTTCAAAGGCATTGTTAGATACTTCTCATCATTACGTGCATACACAGCATGAGTTAGCTGCTCATGGTATTCAAGTATCCAATGTAGCGTTAGATGTTGCGGCTATGATGCAGCGTAAAATGAGTATTGTTGAAAAATTAACGCAAGGCATATCAGGATTATTTAAAGCCAATGGTGTGGAAAATTTGGCAGGCCATGGAAAATATTTGGGTAACAAGAAAGTGGAGTGGACGCCTGCCAATGGTGAGGGCGCAAAAATATTAACAGCAGAGCATATTATTATTGCTGGTGGTTCTGAGCCAGTGCAAATTTCTGTTGCACCACTCAATAATGAAACTATTGTAGATTCTACCGGTGCCTTAGCATTTGCGGCAGTCCCTAAGCGACTCGGCGTCATTGGTGCCGGTGTGATTGGTTTAGAATTAGGGAGTGTTTGGAGTCGCTTAGGTGCACAAACAACTATATTAGAAGCGCAAGATGTATTTTTGCCCTTAACAGATGAAACCATTTCTCGCGAAGCATTGCGCACTTTTAAAAAACAAGGGCTGGATATTATCTTTGGTGCGCGGGTGACGGGTTGTGAGACAGCTCAACAACAAGTGATGGTGCGTTATGAAAAAAACGGTGAAGCACAAACTTTGACTGTGGATAAATTAATTGTTGCAGTAGGGCGGCGTCCTGCAACCCAGACTTTGTTAGCACCCGGTAGTGGTGTCAATTTAGATGAGCGCGGTTTTATTCATGTGGATGCGCAGTGTAAAACCAGCAATCCAAATGTTTATGCGATTGGTGATATTGTCCGTGGACCGATGCTTGCGCATAAAGCGATGGAAGAAGGTGTGATGGTAGCTGAATTGATTGCCGGACATAAAAAAACAACCATGAATTACGAAGTAATTCCTGCAGTAGTTTATACCCATCCTGAAGTTGCTTGGGTGGGTATGAGTGAGCAAGAAGCAAAAGCCCGTGGTGAAAATTATAAAGTAGGTAGTTTTTCCTTTGCTGCCAATGGCCGTGCTATGGCTGCACAAGAAAATATGGGGACTGTGAAGATCATTGCCCATCAAGAAACAGATCGTATTTTAGGTGTGCATATTTTTGGTCCCCAAGCATCGGAAATCATTATGCAAGCGGTAATAGCCTTAGAATTTGGTGCAAGTGTAGAGGATCTACAACTCATTATTTTTGCGCATCCAGGATTATCAGAAGTTTTACATGAAGCAGCATTGGCTGTAGATAACAAGGCCATTCATATGGCGCCGCGGAAGAGGAAATAATTCAATGAATTTACATGAATATCAAGGCAAACAATTATTTGCTCAATATGGTTTGCCAGTTTCTGCCGGTGTGGTGGTGCAATCATTAGCGGAGGTAGGCCCTGCATTAAAAAAAATCGGTGGCACTCGTTGGGTGATGAAAGCTCAAGTGCATGCGGGTGGTCGAGGAAAGGCTGGTGGTGTGCAGTTAGTGAGTTCACAACAAGAAGCAGAAGCTTTTGTTAAAAAATTATTAGGTACTTATTTGGTCACCTATCAAACTAATGAAGACGGTCAACCGGTT
>JAHFSE010000119.1 GCA_023265895.1 Gammaproteobacteria bacterium | reverse complement strand
TTATCTGCCAATGTAGGCGCTGGTGCGACGGATGGTGTTGCGCAGGCGTTAGGATTTAACAATGCTGAGGATTTATATGATCATCTTGTCGGTTTTGCTGCGCGTGCTACCGCTGCTGCTTCTGCTGCACCCATTGTTTTTGCTGGCGGCACTGCGTTATTAGTTTTGTTAGCTGCATATCATTATGTTAAAAAAGACATTCCTAAAACGGGTATGACCAAAGCAGAAGCATTGGAAGGCTTGAAAATATTACAAGGCCTGAAAACTATTTTAACTCAGTTGCAGCAAGTACAAAAAGTTGTAGATGATCGACTACAAACCTTAGATCAATTTAAAGCAAAACAAGCGAGTGATAGAGAAGCCTTGGTTACATCACAAGCTTCTGCAAAACAAAATCTTCAACAATTATTTGCTGCTACTCAGCAGCGCATTATGGCGCTGCCGACTCAAAATTATCAGCAATTCAATCGATCATTACAGCAGCAAGACAGCGCAGTCGTGAAGCAAGCTGCAGGGCAATTAGCTCAAGCTGCGCAGCAATTAGTAACGGATGTTCTAACAATTTATGGAAGTCAGGCTCAGGCATTGCAACAACAAGCGACCGTTTTACAGCAAGCAGCACATCGATTGAGTCAATCAGATCAACCAAATTTAGGGCAAGAAATTCGCGCAGTTCAGCAAGCCTGGGCTGGCCTGCAACAAGCATTGCCAAAACGGCCTGACGCGCAATTAGCTCAATTAACCGCTACCCATCAAACAGAATTGCTTAGATTTGATCAACAGCAGCAAGCTGCTTTAGCTGCTCAAAAACAAGTGCTGCGGATTCCTGATAATGATCAACCCGTGCGGGCTCAAGCGTCTAAAGTCAATGACATGTTAGTTGAGCAAATTCGAACGATTGAATCATCGGAGCGAGAGATTGGACCAGATTTGGCTCAGCTCTATCAACGCTACGCAGATTTTGTGTTGATTGATCATCAACCTGATGTATTGCATTTGTTCGATGATCGATATCGTGTGACACAATGGTTATTCCCAAACCGTTTACCCGCAGCTGTGAATGTTCAAATTCCAAATGATGCTGCAGGTATAGTTGTAAATATCGATCAACATTTACAGGCGGTGGAGGCTTCTTTGTTGGTCGCTCAGTTTAATGAGTGTCAACGTCAATTGTCTCTTGCTTTAGATCAAGTGCCTGCGCGCTCTTCTATTCGTATGGCAGTGGATGAAGTGAGCAATAGTTTGAAAGGCGTTTTTGTTGAAAATATGGAGCAGGCTTTAGGCTTGATGAAAGGATTTTTCTCAGCAAATAAAGGCACGTTAGAAACATTGTTTGAAGAAGTCTCAGCGCGTATCGGTCGTGAATTATCGCCAGTGTCAAAGTGGGGCGTCGATAAACAGGGATTGTTAGGTCTTGCAAAATTAAGCACAGAGATTGCGGAGCGAAAACAGCGACCCAATGGTTTACAAGAATTAAACGCTAAAGCAGAGCGAGCAATCGCGCAGGTAACTCAAGATCAACAACCTAGGGTTAGGCAAGAACGTCAAGAGGCCATTCATGCAACGGCGCAATTTTTGGATGCTGTCATAGGCTTGTATCGTCTGCAAACCCAGGCAGCAGTGACTTGTAGCCTTGTGCGTGACTCTACTGATGTTGCGGTGCAAACAGCCATTCGTGGTGAGCCGGTTGCGTCCGGTGTTGTGGATTTGTTAGATCCTAGCGTTGATTTAACACATTTAACACAACAAAATCGGCAGGCAATCGTTGATTTGCGCGCAGTAAAACAATGTCAGCAACAAGTGATTGCCGCAGGGCACTTAACTGAGGTGACTTGTCGTTTGTTAGATCCACGAGTCAGTCTTGCTGCTGTTAATCCTAAACTGACAGATGCTGAGCAGAGAGATTTACAACGCTTCCGTGATGTTATTGCTGCAATGGCGGGTGATTCACAGTTGAGCTTAACGATGGAAGCGACTTATTTAATGGATTTATATGGACAAACCAATGGCTTGCAACGAGGTTATCGATTGATTCTAGATGCTTCAAGATTAGCGGGTCATGGTGCTGCAGAAGTCGGATCTGTCACTGCAGGCAGAGCAGCGACGGGGCAGTTTGTTGATACTGCATCAAGCTTTTTAGGTGGATTATACAATCGAGCGACTCAGTTGTTGGGTGGTCAGCCAACGCCCGTTGTGGCAGCGCAACGGGCGTTTGTACAGCCTGAACCTCGACAAACGCAGCAGGCTTTACAGTTGCAGCTGGGCCCACAACATAGAGAAGAGCAGTTGCATGAAATGCGAGATTTGAGACAAGCTCAACATGAGCCGTCATTCGTGTTTACTTCTCATCGTCTGGCAGATACAGAGATAGACTCTGTTAGGCGGGCAGCAAACACTTCTGTGAGTGATGATTCTGATGAGGAGTTTCATAGTGATACTGACGCGTAATTCTTAGTGCTAAAGGGCAGATGTTGATGAATGAAGACTACCAATAGTGATTCACGGTGCGAACTTCATCAAGCTCCTCCCTGCCCCCTCTTCATCTGAAGAGGGGGGTAGGGGGAGTTAAATTTATTATTTCGCGTTTTCAAGTGTGATGGGTATATTCCATAGGATATAACCTGAATCATATGTGTAATCCTGAAATCTAATTGCAGGATTGCACACAATCAAATCTAGTTTTTCAGCCTGAGATTGATAACGCAGCGTTTTTAGAAACTGTAAGGTAGATTGCCTGGAAATACAGAGTTATCTGCAAAAAAAAACGCACCAATAAAGGGGGCGTCACTTAAACCGAAAAAAGTAATAGCTATAAAAGATCATCCTACTAACCTGTGATAGGATACGCTCATTGTTTTTGATTTTTAGGACAAGACTGAAAATAGAGCTACGACTATGCCTACACAAAACACCCCACTCTCTCTCCCTGTTGGTGTGCAAACCTTTGCCGATGTCATTGAAGGTAATTTTGTTTATGTAGATAAAACTGCTTACTTGCATCAATTAATTGCGCCCAGCAAAGGTGTTTATTTCCTTTCCCGCCCACGACGATTTGGTAAAAGCACTACCCTCACCACCTTAGAATCTATTTTCCAAGGCAAAAAAGAATTATTTGAAGGCTTAGCGATTAGCAAAACGGATTATACCTGGCCGGTGCATCCGGTGATTCGATTGGATATGAAATATGCTTCACATCCCACTTTTGAGCGAGCGGAAATAGGATTAAGGAATCAGCTGGATACTATTGCAAAAAATAACGGTTTTGAATTAACAGTTGAGTTAATTGAAGATGCTTTTACTGCTCTGATCGAACACCTGCATGCAAAACCTGGCCAGAAAGTTGTGGTGTTGATTGACGAATACGACAAACCCTTAATTGATTTACTCGATGACATACCGGAAGCTAAAAAAATTCAAGGTTTGCTCAAACGTTTTTATGGTGTATTAAAATCGGCGGATGAACACATTCGCTTTGTTTTAATTGCCGGCGTATCTAAATTCACTAAAGTGTCGGTATTTAGCGATTTAAATCATCTCACGGATTTAACCATGGATGTCCGCTATGCCGCTTTATGCGGATATACCCAAGAAGAATTAGAATTTTATTTTGTCGACTGGATTGAAAAATTAGGCGTCACAGAAAATAAAACAAAAGCAGAAACCTTAGAAAAAATTAAATTGTGGTACAACGGCTATCGACTGACTGAAGCAGATATTAAAGTTTATAACCCCTGGTCTACATTGCATTTATTTAATTCACAGAAGTTTAAAAATCACTGGTTTGAAACCGGCACACCGACTTTTCTAGTTGAAGCAATGAAAAAAGAAGCCTTTGATTTGGATAAACTAGAACAACCTGTATCCGACGCAGACTTTTCAACCTATGACATAGAAAAACTCCAAATTGTGCCTTTGTTATTTCAAACGGGCTATCTCACCATTAAAGACTATTTTTCTGAGTGGAATCGATATTTATTAGATTTTCCTAATCAAGAAGTTAAGTGGGCTTTTTCTTCGCTGCTGGTCGCTGACTTTGCTGAATTACCTGAAGGACAAACCAGTTTTATTCAATTACAACTGCTCAAGGCGTTAAAAGCGGATGACCTTACCGAGTTTTTCAGCATCATCAACAGTCTGTATGCAAAAATCCCTTCGCATTTGCATGATAAAAAAGAAGCCTATTATCACAGTATATTTATTGCAGTGTGTGCGATGGCTGGTGTGCCGATAGAAGCGGAAGTCAACGTGAGCATGGGTCGTGCTGATGCAGTGGTAGAAAGTCCGCAAGCCATTTATGTCATAGAATTTAAAATTGATAAGCCAGTTGAAGTCGCCTTAAAACAAATTGCTGATCAGCGTTATACAGAATCTTACTTATATTTAAACAAACCCATCATTGCTGTTGGTGTGGCTTTTAGTTCAGATAATCGACAGATTATTCAGTGGCAAATCGGGTAATGTTTTTGATCCCCACCAGGATATTACTTTGTTAAAGACCGTGTACTGACTTTAAACGATGAAACTGCGCGCAGATTAGGATTAATGCCGAAATAACCACCCCATCACTTTCGTCGCCATCCAACCACCACATAATTGCGCAACAATAAATCCCGGCGTATCCATCGGTCGAATACCCGCGAAAGTATCGCTGGCTGCGCGGGCTAAAGTCACCGCAGGATTAGCAAACGAAGTGGAAGCGGTAAACCAATAGGCTGCTGTAATATAAGCTGCAACAGCAAATGGCGTAATTGTTGGCCTGCTGCGCGAACAACTCATCATCACTGCAATCAAACCAAAAGTGGCAATGAATTCACTCCACCATTGCGATGGTCCGCTGCGCACATGTTGAGAAGCAAAAAATACAGGTTCGCCAAACATACCATGCGCTGCTGCTACACCTGCAAACGCACCAATAATTTGCGCAGTCAAATAAAAACATAATTCGCGATTGGATAATTGATTTTGCCAACGTGCCGATAAACTAACAACCGGATTAAAATGGGCGCCAGAAATCGGCGAGAAAGTTAAAATTAATGCGAGTAATCCTGCGCCGGTAGCCAAGGTGTTAGCAAGTAAAGCGAGCGCAACATTTCCACCGGATAAACGCTCGGCCATAATACCCGAACCGACGATGGTTGCTAATAAAAAAGCAGTACCGAGAAATTCTGCCGTGCAACGCCGAAATAAATTCATAAAGATTTTTCCAGGTAATAATTCCCCTCCGTGGAGGGGTGCCTCGAAGAGGCGGGGTGGTTTTTATGAATTCCCTTTTTCAAAGGGGGGGCTAATCGCTTGCAAGGCTTGCTGAATTTTCTCTCGATCCATTGTTTCCAGCGACAAGGCTAATAATTTTTCTACGCGATTTTTAATTTGATTAAATACTGCAGAGAAGGATTGGCGCTTTTCATCATCATTGCCTTGCACAGCAGCAGGATCAGTAAAACCCCAATGAGCAGAAATAGGCTTGCCTGGCCAGAAAGGGCAAATTTCACCCGCGGCGTTGTCGCACACGGTAATAATAAAATCCATGATGGGTGCATCAGCCATTGCAAATTCATCCCAACTTTTGCTGCGCACATTTTCTAAGGAATCATTAAGCGATTGGATTTGCTCAATGGCAAAGGGATTTACTTTTCCGGCGGGCTGGCTGCCCGCGCTGTAAGCTTTGAATTGTCCTTGGCCTAATGTATTAATCAGCGCTTCCGCCATAATGCTGCGCGCGGAGTTGCCGGTGCATAAAACTAAAATGTTGTAGATAGGCTGTGTCATGTGAACTTCCCCGTAAATCTCAAGGTGAGGAATTCTAAAGTTTGTTTGTGACAGAGGAAAGAAATGGCTGATTAGTGAGTAGACGACACTGCGGCCGCGCAAAATTTGTCGCCATAGCTAAACCTGTGTAGAATGTCCGTCCATTTGTGCCGCGCTTAAGGCGGCACTGATATCAGTCGACTCAACTCAAGCTTTATTATTTTTATGGGCTCACAATCATCAGCCCCATTTCCGCTTGGGTGCGTGTTACGAATATGAATTATGAAGGAAGACGCTATGCAGCAGTCAGTGATCCAACATCCAGGGCTTACTTCTCCCGATGAGTTTCGGGATAACTGTGGTTTTGGTCTTATTGCTCACATGGATGGCGTGGCTAGCCATCGTCTACTGCAAACCGCCATTGAATCTTTGACCTGCATGACTCACCGCGGTGGTATTGCCGCTGATGGTAAAACCGGTGATGGTTGTGGTTTGTTGTTGCAAAAACCCGATGGTTTTTTCCGTGATTTAGTCAGCGAAACTTTTCAGCATACCTTAGCCAGTGTTTATGGTGTTGGTATGGTTTTTTTGAGTCAAGAGAAAACCCGTGCACAACAAGCTAGAGAAGTGATTAACGCATTAATTCTGGCTCAAGGTTTACAATTAGTGGGTTGGCGGGTTGTGCCTACAGATGCTGGTGTATTAGGTCCGATTGCTTTAGCAAGCTTGCCGCAAGTGGAACAGGTGATCATTGATGCGCCAGGTTTTACTGAAGAACAAACGAATCGCGCTTTATTTTTAATTCGTCGTCATGCTGAAAAACAATTAATACAGGATACGGATTTTTATATTTCCAGTTTTTCTGCTTCGGTCGTCGTCTATAAAGGTTTGATGATGCCGGCAGATTTACCGGTCTTTTATGCCGATTTGGGTAATCCAAAATTAGAAACCGCTATTTGCGTTTTTCATCAGCGTTTTTCTACCAATACTTTGCCGCGTTGGCCTTTGGCGCAGCCATTTCGTTTCTTAGCGCATAATGGTGAAATCAATTCCATTATGGGTAATCGCAATTGGTCTACTGCCCGTATTCATAAATTTAATAACGCACATTTGCCAGATTTAGAATCTCTCGCGCCATTGGTCAATCGCACGGGT
>JAHFSE010000118.1 GCA_023265895.1 Gammaproteobacteria bacterium | reverse complement strand
AAAACCCAGTCATAAAGTAGATAACGAAAAATTGGTTGATGAAATGGAGCGTCAGGTGCGCGCCAAAGCCGCTGAGATTGAAGCAGGCAATATAACTTCAACCCCATTGATATTGAGTTAAGTATGTCTAAGTTAGGTCCAATCAGCGGATTCCCCGAGTGGCTTCCTGCGCAAAGAATGGCGGAGCAGTATCTATTGCAAAAAATTCAACGAACCTTTGAGTTGTTCGGTTTTGCACCCATAGAAACTCGAGCTATTGAGCCTTTATCGGTTTTATTAAGCAAAGGAGATGATAAGGAAATTTATGTCATTAAGCGTTTACATGAAGACGCTGACGCGCCTGATGAAAAATGGGGATTGCATTTTGATTTAACGGTGCCCTTTGCTCGCTATGTACAGGAATTTAGGCATCAACTCCACTTTCCTTTTAAGCGTTATCAAATTCAAAAGGTTTGGCGTGGTGAGCGTAAACAAGAAGGGCGTTATCGCGAATTTTATCAGTGTGATATTGATGTGGTTGGGCAAGGACACTTGTCCGTTAGTTATGATGCAGAAATGCCTATTTTATTGCATCAAGTGCTGGCTCAATTACCCATTCCAGCGGTCAAAATTAAATTGAATAATCGTAAATTACTGGAAGGTTTTTATCGGGGATTAGGAATCGAAAATTTTACCCAAGTACTCAGAATTATTGATAAGTTAGCGAAAATTGGTGCTGATCGTGTGGTTGGATTATTAATTTCTGAATTACATTTGTCTGATGAAAATGCGCAAAAATGTTTATTGTTAGGACAAATTAAATCAGATGATTTGAGTTTTATTGCGGAAGTAGAACAATTGGGCGTGCAGCATCCGTTAATGATTGAAGGCTTAGCTGAATTAACTCAGGTAATGCGGGCTTGTGATGTATTGCCGCCAGGAAGCATTGAGGTCGATTTGAGTATTGCTCGTGGTTTGGATTATTACACGGGTAGCGTCTATGAAGGTGTGATGTTAGGTCATGAGCATATTGGTGCCGTCTGCTCTGGTGGACGATATGATAATTTGATTGCAAGCGATCATAAACAGCAAGGGTTTCCAGGTATTGGTGTTTCCATTGGAATCACTCGAATTTTAGGGTATTTATTGGGTCGAAATTTATTGCAGATGAGTCGTAGTACACCGGTGGCGGTAATGATTATTTTGCCTGATGAAGCCGCGCGCACAGAAGCGCAACGTGTTGCTTTTCGTTTGCGCGAGCGAGGCATTAGTACCGATATCTATCATCAGCCACAAAATTTTGGCAAGCAAATGCAATCTGCCCAAAAGCGAGGAATTCCCTATGTTTGGTTTATGGGAGATGTGCCACAGGTTAAAAATTTGCATACGGGTATTCAACAGCCTGCTAGTATTGACACTTGGCAACCTGAAGCTTGTTATGAAAAGCTAACAATCACATTAACAAGGAGTTAATTAAGTGGAAGTGTATCGCACTGAGGAAGAACAAATTGACGTTCTGAGAAATTGGCTGCAAAAAAATGGTCGCGCTGTGCTGATTGGCGCAACGATCATGACGATCTTAATTTTGGGTTATCGCCTTTGGCAAAGTAATCGCCATGATTATAACGAAGCTGCATTTATTGCTTATCAGGAAATTGTAGAGGCTGCACATAAAGCAGCAGATGTGCCTGAGATTGCCGCAAAACCAATATCGGTTACGGGTCAAACAGTGGATATTCCGACTTCATTGGAAGGCACGACACTCAATACTTTAGGGCAAAAATTATTGGAAGATTATCCTAAGAGTACCTATGCACAATTCACTGCTTTATTACTGGCTAAGCAAGCCGTTCATGACCATCAATTAAAGCAGGCTGTGACTCAATTACAATGGATATTAGATCATCATCCAGAAGAAAATTTGCGTTTATTAGTGCAGCTGCGTTTAGCACGTGTGTTATCGGTGTTAAATCGAGATAGAGAAGCTTTAGCTTTATTAAAATTGTCGAAGGAAAATCGTTATTCATCTCTTTATAAAGAGTTTGAAGGTGATCTTTATGTTAAGCAAGGTAAGGTGACTGAAGCAAGAAAAGCCTATCAAGCAGCGCAAGCATTATTGGTGCGAGACGCTGAAACTATGCCGTTATTAAAAATGAAGTTAGATGATTTGGCATCTGCCAGTAAAATTTAATAGGACTCAATAGAATCGTGAAAAGCTTTCAATTTATAAAAGACTTATGCTCCCTAGCTGTTGTGCGGAGCATGGTTTTTTTAGTCTTAATCGCCATTGGCTTAGCGAGCTGTAGTAGTGATCCTCTTGCGGTAGCACCCGCTGCGTTACCCAAAATTAAAACGAGTCTTCATATTAAAAGAGTCTGGCAAACCCAGCTAACTGCTTCGACTCATTTTGCTGGGTATCGTTTAGAGCCTTGGATTGCCAACGATCAAATTTTAATATCGGATATTCATGGCAATATTAATATGTTGGATGCTGCCAGTGGGCATCGTTTGTGGCATAAAAAATTGCCTTTTTTCATGGGCAGTGGACTGACTGCCGATCAAGCGCATATTTATCTATCGGATAGGCAGGCGATTCTATATGCCTGGTCTTTCAAGGATAATGCAATTGGTGAATCATCAGCGCCTGCTTGGAAAAAATCTTTATCCAGCGAAGTGATTGCGCCCGTTGCTGTCAGTGATGATTTAATTGCTGTACAAACTGTCGATGGTCGTGTTTATGGTCTCGATCCAGAAACGGGTGAGCAGTTATGGGTATACGTTTCTGAGCTACCTAATCTAACTTTGCGCGGAACCAGTCAGCCTCAAATCGTATCAGGTGCTGTTATTGTCGGTTTTGCGACAGGAAAATTAGTGGTGATTGATGCAAAAACAGGTTTGCCCATTTGGGAAAAACAATTAAGTTTATCCGCCAAAGGACGATCTGAATTTGATCAATTAAGCGATATTGATGGAGATTTTGTTATTGCTAACAGCATCCTTTATGTGGGTAATTATCAGGGTCAGATAGCTGCGTTAGATTTATTTTCGGGTCAAATCATTTGGAGTCAAGAAATTTCGACTTATTCCAATTTATTTGAATCGAGTGGTCAGTTATATGTCTGTGATAGTGATGGTATTATTTCTGCGCTTGATGAAGCAACTGGAAAATTAATTTGGTCACAGACGGGATTGCATGCACGTCAATTGTCGGCACCTGCAGTGATGCAGGATTATGTTGTTGTTGGTGATGCTGAAGGCTATCTTCATGTGTTATCTAAAGTGGATGGTCACTTTATGGGGCGTATTTTGATGGACCATCAGGGTATTAAAATTCAACCTAAATTATATCAAGATAAATTGATTGTTGTTGGCCAAGGTGGTCAGCTTGCCGCTGTAAGCTTGCAGGAATAAGCTTCGTAATTCTATTCATAACCTTTTCCGTCTGACCTGGTGTGCTGAAATGATGAAAAAAATAACGGTCGCATTAGTAGGGCGCCCTAATGTGGGAAAATCTACGTTATTTAATTGTTTAACTCAATCTAGAGCTGCGTTAGTTGCGGATATGCCGGGATTAACTCGTGATCGTCAATATGGTGAAGGTCATATAGGGGATTATTCTTTTCGCGTTATTGATACGGGTGGTTTATCTCAGGCTGAATTGGAAGGTGTGAGTGTGCAGATGGCTGCTCAAGCATTACAAGCAGTGAGTGAAGCTGAGATGGTTTTTTTCTTGGTTGATGCGCAAAAAGGTTTAACACCAGATGATGAATTGATTGCCCAAAAGTTACGGCAAATGGGTAAATTTATTGTCCTTGTTGTCAATAAAATAGATGGTTTTAACGAAAATTTAGTGTTAACTGATTTTTATTCGTTAGGTTTTTCCCTGATGTTTCCTATTGCTGCAGCACATCAGCGTGGTGTGTTTCAGCTCATCGAATATGCCTTTGAAAAATTGCCTGAAGGTTATTCGGTAGAAAGTGATGAGTTTGCCTCAACTTTTTCTGCTCAAGCGATTCGTGTTGCGTTGGTGGGACGCCCGAACGTTGGTAAATCAACCTTATTAAATCGATTGTTAGGTGAGGATCGTGTGGTTGTTTTTGATCAACCAGGCACGACGCGGGACAGTATTTATGTACCTTTTCAGCGTTTTGACCAAGATTATACTTTGATTGATACAGCAGGTATTCGTAAAAAAGGCCGTATTGATACCACCGTAGAAAAATTTTCAATTGTGAAAACATTAGCCGCAATTGACGATGCTCATGTGGTTGTTATGTTATTAGATGCTCAAGAAGGGATTGTTGAGCAAGATTTGCATTTGCTGGGCTATGTGATTGAAGCAGGTCGCGCCTTAGTGATTGCGCTCAATAAATGGGATGGGTTATCTAAGGAAGATAAAACAACGGTTTTAACCGGTATAGAGCGACGTTTAGTTTTTGCTGATTTTGCTAAGTTGTATCCTATCTCTGCATTGCATGGTACGGGTGTTGGTCACCTTTATGAGTGGATCGATAAGGCTTATGAATCTGCACATATCAAGGTAAGCACTTCTCGACTGACTGCATTATTGCAAGCAGCGATTCAAGAGCACCAGCCTCCCATGATTCGAGGACGACGTATTAAGTTGCGTTATGCTCATATGGGGGGAAGTCATCCGCCAACCATCGTAATTCATGGTAATCAAACGGAAGATGTGCCTGACAGTTATCAGCGCTATTTAATGCACTTTTTTTGTAAGCAATTAGATTTGAGTGGAACACCGCTGCGGATAGAATTTAAGTCAGGAACGAATCCCTTTGCAGGGCGTCGCAATCGTTTGACGCCCCGACAGGAATATAAGAAAAAGCGCCTGATACAACATGTTAAGGCGGCGCATAAGAAAAAGAAAAAAACCTAAAACACTTTACCAACATTTTTGAAGCGCTATCAAATTTTTTAAAAAAAATTAAACGCCGTTAGTTAACAATGAGAATGCTGTCGACGCACCAATATCGGAAGCGGGTGCCGCGACACCGATTAAACTGGATAAAGAAAATAGTCCAGGTTGGTCGCCTGATAATAAGCCAGCGAGGGAAAGGCCATTATCTTGGTTATCGTCTGCTTTATTAAGCTCCACAGGCGTTGCCGTCATATCACTTAACTCATTAGAACTACTTGGCGTGACAGGTATATTCGTAATTTGCATGCTTATCTCGCTTTAGAGCCTGTTTAAAATCTACTACGCTCACAACGATTTTAAGTAGGCTCTTAATTTTATGGATAGGGGAAAAAAGCAGATTTCCTGCCTTCCCCCCATAGTAGCGAACTCTATTTGTGATATGAACCGTAATTACAATTTTGAACAATTTACCAATAGCCTCTCTTTCTATTGAGCTATAAAGCAAATTGTAGATGAGCCGCTAATGCATTGAGATTAATTTGATTATCGACAGTTAAATTACCTCGATATAGGTTGCTTGAGCCATTAGCAATATTGAGATTGGTATGGCCTTTCTCAAAGAATTCATGCAAATAAGCAATATCTAGCGTCAGGCGATGAGATATTTGATAGCGGCTGCCGAAAGATAAGAAATATTTATTGGCTATGGGCACCCGTGGGCTAAAGTATTTTTCTGTGATAGCGGTCTCTTCATAGCCAAGGCCGCTGCGAAGGGTCAGTTGATTGTTATAGAAATAATTTAAACCTAAGGTATAACGCCAGTTATTTTGCCAATTAAATACCGTAGTGTCGTCGGGTTGATTGGGATTTCCTGAATCAATTACTAAGGATTTGACTCGGCTCCAGCGGGTATAATCTGCTTCTGCAACCCACTCTAACTGGGGCGAGAGTTTTTGTTGCCATCCTAAGTTGAATTGTTCCGGTGTGGTAATATCAAAACTAACATCAGTATCTACAAAAGCACCACCCGCGGTAACTGCAGCCACCAAAGCAGTAGGCACTGTAAAGTCTGTATCGCCTTTGATGTCATGATGGACCTTGGAGCGGTAAGCAATACCCAATCGAGTCGATTCGTTGGGCTTATAGAGTAAGCCGGCTTGATAACCGGGTGCCCAACTATTTCCACTGACCTCAGCTTTTCCGTCCGCTGAAAAACTAGGGTCACCTGTAGTTAAGCTGCCAAAATCAATGGCATTAGACATATTGGCCTCTAAATACTGCAGATTAATGCCGCCAGCAATAGAGAGCGCCGTACTCACTTGATATGCCACAACAGGGGTTAAATCTAAGCTGCGTATTTCGCTGTTAATGGCTTGATATCGACCAATCCACTGATCAGGATAAGTGGATTTAATACCCCAAGGTGCACTGATGCCAAAACCCACAGACGTCTTTTCTGATAAAGCATGGGCGGTATATAACGCTGGAATAAAAGCTGTGTTACCACCATCCGTACCCGAACTACCATTGCCGAGTAAATCAATATTTTTACTCGTTGCTGTTTGTGCTGTAGCGCCAGGGTCTATTTTAATAGTGTAATCCAACAGCATATTGCTAGAGACAACTGCGTCCTTAGAGAACTCTGTTAATACCGCAGGATTAATATAACTATCGCTGAGGTCGTGTGCTCCGGTCACTTGTCCAGCGTAACTATTACCCATCGCAGCAGAACCTGGGCCGTCTAATCCAAAGCCGCCGCCATAAACGGAATGAGAGCACAGCGCTAAAGTAAGCAGAGAAAAAGCCAGTGTGGTAGAGGTTTGAAGACGATGAGAAGAGGTCATAGTGTTGTGCTTCCTGCAGTGATTTTTGACTCACTAAAGGCTAGTTGAATACAGAAAAAAAGCCATTTTTTTTCAATTTATTGAGCGTAAATAGACATTTTTATGGCGGTTGAGTTGCAGGTTTTACAGTTTTAATGTGAGAAACCTACAAAACATTATTCAGCTTACTTTGATTGTGACGAGGCGTTCCCTGATAATTGCAGCGCTTGTTTAGAATCTCATGGTTTC
>JAHFSE010000117.1 GCA_023265895.1 Gammaproteobacteria bacterium | reverse complement strand
TTACGGACTGAAGGCATTGAAGCAGTAAAAAATAAACTCATGGCAGGCATTCAGCACAAACCTGAAAAACACTTATTTAATATTGCAGATGATCAGCCGCAACTGGTGCGCTTTATGAATGCAACGGGAGGATGATCATGCTCTCTTTTAACGACGCATTAGAAAAAATATTAGCTTGGCCAAAAACTTCCTTGGCAATAGAAAATGTGCCGTTGCAAAGCGCTTTAGGTCGTATTGTTGCGCAAGATATTATTGCTGTGCTCAATCTGCCCACGCAAGATAACAGTGCGATGGATGGTTACGCAGTAAAAACAACAGAAGCTTTATTAGATTTTCCTATACCCATTCAATGCGTTTGTTATGCCGGTGAAATTCCGCCACCACTCAAACCCTATCACGCTATGCGCTTATTCACTGGCGCTTTATTGCCTGAGGGTGCAGACGCTATTGTTGTACAAGAAGACAGTGAATCCATTGATAGCCAAGTTATTTTTAAACAAGTACCTAAGCAGCAACAGCACATTCGCTATCGCGGCGAGGATGTTCGCGCAGGTCAAGCCATAATAAAATCAGGCATTATTTTAAAAGCATCACATCTCGGCTTATTAGCAGCTCAGGGTCTCACTCATGTTGCTGTTATGCGTCTACTCAAAGTATCTGTTATGACCACCGGTGATGAAATAAAACCACCCGGCACTCAGCTGAATGCTGCTCAAATCTATAACGCTAATGCACCGATGCTCATTGCTCTAATAATGAAATTGGGTTGTGAAGTTGTTGCACATCACCATGTGGAAGATTCTATTGCTGCAACGGTTGCCGTGTTAAATACATTGGTGGATATCAGTGATGTGGTGATTACAGTGGGTGGTGTTTCTGTGGGCACCAAAGATCACGTTAAAGCCAGCATTGAGCGGCTCGGTCAATTGGATTTCTGGAAAGTGCGTATGAAACCTGGCAAACCCGTAGCTATGGGCAATATTCGGCAAACGCCCATCGTCGCTTTGCCTGGCAATCCTGTTTCTGCTTACGTGGTATTTACGCTGTTAATTGCACCCTTCATTCGCAGCCTACAAGGTCAAGCTGCGCCCTTATTACCGACTACTTTGTATCCGTTGATTTTAGATAAATCGAAAAAAGTAAACCGCGAAGAATTTATTCGCGTACAACGTAGAAAAATAAATAACGAATGGCACTTATTTCCTTACCCACAACAGGGCTCAGCTATTCTTTCCTCTTTAGTCTTTTCTGATGGTATGGCGAGGCTGCCTGCAGATATTGAGATCACTTCTGGGCAACTGGTGGAGTATTATGAGTTCTAAGTGAAATAGATCACTGATGATTCAAGATGCGAACTAGTCAATTTCCGCCGCGAACTTAATACAATACTTTTGGAGCGATTTTAGACATCATGGACGTGTCTTGATAGGCCATGGATGGCCTGTCATCGCGAAGAAAGTGTTGCGTTAAGTTCGTATCTCGAAGTGTTATGGGTCTAGATGTTACCATGCGGTTGCTCTTACCAGATGATTCGGCTAATATGGAATGGCATTCCCGATTAGCCGATATTTTATGTTTAAAAAACGCACCCTTACCTCTACTGTTCAGCAAATATCTCAGTCTTTTCCTGTGCTGCTGATCACCGGGCCCAGGCAAGTGGGTAAAACCACATTGCTTGAGTCGTGCGCTGAAAAAAATCGTAGCTACGTTACTCTTGATGATTTAGATGCGCGCAGTCTGGCACAGAAAGACCCCACTTTATTTTTGCAAAAATATAAGCCGCCGTTGATTATTGATGAAATTCAATATGCGCCACAATTATTGAGTGCTATTAAGCTTTGGGTTGATCAACAGAAAATACCCGGATTATTTTGGCTCACTGGTTCGCAGAAATTTCATCTGATGCAAGATATTACTGAAACCTTAGCTGGGCGCGTCGCTATCATTGATATGTTAGGTTTGTCCCAAGCAGAATGGGATAATCGCGCCGATCAAACCCTGCCCTTTTTGCCTACGCAGGCTTGGCTTGATCAAGTACCGATAAAAAAAATTCATTCTCTTGATTTGTCAGCGCTCTATCAACGCATTTGGCGAGGCGCTTTCCCAAAGCTGTTGATAGATTCAAAAATGTCACGAGATATTTTTTATAATTCCTATATTCAAACTTATATTCAGCGCGATGTGCGTGATTTAACCCGAGTCGGTAACGAAAGAACTTTTTATCGTTTCCTTCGTGTGATTGCTGCGCGTACGGGCCAGTTGTTAAACTATGCAGATTTAGCACGAGATGCAGATATCGATGCAAAAACAGCAAAAGCTTGGTTAGGTATCCTGGAAACCTCTGGCTTAATTTATTTGCTAATGCCCTACTATGCCAATATTGCTAAACGCCTAGTTAAAACACCTAAGCTATATTTTTTAGATGCAGGACTCTGTAGTTATTTGGCACAATGGACATCGCCAGAAACTTTAGAATCCGGTGCTATGTCTGGTGCTATTTTTGAAACGTATGTCGTCATTGAGTTATTGAAAAGCTACTGGCATCGTGGACTCACACCACATTTTTATTTTTATCGCGATAAAGATCAAAAAGAAATTGATTTAATTATTGAGCAAGATAATACGCTCTATCCGGTAGAAATTAGAAAAACGGCCACCCCAAGTAAAAATGCTGCTGCGAATTTTTCTCTATTAAACAAATTAAATAGATCTATAGGAGAGGGCGCGGTTATTTGCATGAGAAGCACGCCTATTCCTTTGGCAAAAGGCGTACAGGCTATTCCAGTGGTTTATTTGTAAATCAGGCTGTGCTTATCCAATATGTCATTAAAGAAATAAACGCTGATGGCAATAAATAGGCTTGTTCGTGCTTGAGTAGGATTTTAGCGAAAACAATAAAAGGGAATTACCTTGCAATATTAAAGGTACTGTTTTAAATTGCAAGGTATGGATAGACACTTTACCACCCTATTGAACGAGTTGCTGGGCCTGTTTCCTTGTGTGGCCTTGATTGGCGCTCGGCAGTCTGGAAAAACCACCACTTTGCAGCAATTGCCCGGTGACTGGCAGGTGTATGATCTGGAAAAGATCAGTGATTATCAGCTGATTGCCCGCGATCCTGAGTTATTTTTTCGGTTGAATCCTGAGCGTATCGCCCTAGATGAGGCGCAATTATTACCTCCCATTTTTTCAGCCTTGCGAGTGGCAATTGACGCTCACCGCGATCAACCGGGTCGTTTCATTATCACAGGTTCCAGCTCGCCAGAACTACTCAGTGCTATCTCTGAGAGTTTGGCAGGCCGTGTGGCACTGATTGAAGTTGCTCCTTTTTCCGTGGCAGAGGCTCATGCGCAACCTTTATCTTCTTTATATTCGCTTATTCAATCACAGACATTGCGACAAAATTTTTTGGTTTTAACCACAGGTAAAATTCATTTACAGCAGCAGCATAGCTATTGGTTGCAAGGCGGTTATCCAGAGCCCTGGTTAAAAACTAACGCGCGCTTTCACAAGCTATGGATGCAAAATTATGTGAAAACTTATTTAGAGCGCGATATTACTCGTTTATTCCCCAATTTATCGCGAGACAAATATGGATTGTTCCTGCATATGTTGGCTCAATTGTCTGGCACTTTAATTAATTATTCTGATGTCGCTCGCGCATTAGGTGTATCATCGCCAACCGTTCGTGATTATTTTAAAATTGCACACGGTACTTTTATTTGGCGACATATTCCGCCTTATGAGAAAAATGCGCAAAAGCGTATTATTAAACACCCAAAAGGATATTTGCGTGATTCTGGGTTGCTGCATTATTTTCTGCACCTACATGATCTCAAAGATTTATTAACACATCCCATGATGGGGCATTCTTGGGAAGTCATGGTGATAGAAAATCTCATTCGAGGTTTAAATGCGCTGGGCGTGGCTTTTGATTATTATCATTATCGTACATCGGGTGGTGCTAAACTTGATTTAATTTTAGAAGGTGAATTTGGTGTGCTACCTGTTGAAATTAAATATACACAAAATTTCTCAAAACGTGGTTTACAAAATATGAATCAATTTATTGAACACTATGGTTGTGCTTATGGTTTAGTGATCAGTCATCATGAGCGAGTGATGTTGCTAGATGAAAAAATAATTCATATTCCATTTGGATGTTTATAATAATGTCATCAGACTCTATTCTAAATTTATTAAACGATGCACAACGCGCTGCTGTCACTTCTGAGTCATCACGACTGTTGGTGTTAGCTGGTGCAGGTAGCGGAAAAACCCGTGTGTTGGTGCATCGCATTGCTTGGTTAATTCAAACTGGCCAGGTTTCGCCTGCAGGCATTTTAGCGGTTACTTTTACAAACCGTGCAGCAGCGGAGTTGCGTCATCGTGTTGAACAAATTTTATCAGTATCGACACAGCATTTATGGATTGGTACTTTTCACGGCATTGCTCATCGTTTATTGCGCATGCATTGGGCGGATGTGGGTTTAACTGAACATTTCCAGATTTTAGATTCCGATGATCAGCAGCGTACTATTAAGCGAATGATCAAATTATTGAATTTAGATGAAGATCGCTGGCCTGCTCGTCAAGCGCAATGGTTTATTAATGAGAAAAAAGATCAAGGGTTGCGCGCGCAACATATCGACACTTCCGGTGATTTATTTTTAGAAACCATGCAGCGAATTTATGCTGCTTACGAGCAGCATTGTCAGCAAGCCGGCGTGGTGGATTTTGCTGAATTATTATTGCGTGCTCATGAGTTATGGTTAAAAAAACCGGAAATTCTAAAACATTATCAACAGCGATTTTCACATGTTTTAGTGGATGAATTTCAGGATACCAATGCGATTCAATATGCTTGGATTCGCCTGTTAACTGGCGACACTGGAAATTTAACCATTGTTGGTGATGATGACCAATCTATTTACGGCTGGCGTGGAGCTAAAATTGAAAATATCCAGCAATTTGATCGTGATGTGGGTGGTTGTGAATTAATTCGCTTAGAGCAAAATTATCGCTCCACTGCAAAATTATTGCAGGCTGCCAATGCGGTCATTGCAAATAACGA
This sequence comes from Gammaproteobacteria bacterium, assembly GCA_023265895.1. Lineage (GTDB taxonomy): Bacteria > Pseudomonadota > Gammaproteobacteria > Pseudomonadales > JAHFSE01 > JAHFSE01. Next base: position 1,891 of record JAHFSE010000117.1, on the reverse strand, counting down.
GGGTCGGTTAGGAAAACAACTATGGACACAGGGAGATGAAGGCGCTTCTCTCCTACTCTATAGCGCATTTAATGAAGTAGATGAAGCGCGCTTTATTGTTGAAAAAATTCAAACACTGATCAAAACGCAAGAATATGCGTTAAAAGAAATTGCTATTTTATATCGATCGAATGCGCAATCTCGCGCTCTAGAAGAAGCCTTTTTATTATCGAATGTCAATTATCGAATTTATGGTGGCTTGCGATTTTTCGAGCGTGCGGAAATTAAAAATGCTTTAGCTTATTTGCGATTAATTTTGTCAAAGACCGATGATGGTGCTTTTGAGCGCGTTATTAATTTACCTCTGCGCGGTATTGGTGATCGTACTTTAGAAGCCATTCGTAGTTGTGCCCGAGAACAAAAAATTTCTTTATGGCATGCAACGGAATATTTAATTGAATTTCATCAGTTGGGTCGATCTGCCCATGCAGTGCAAGGATTTTTGAATTTAATTTTACGTTTAGATCGTGAAACAGCTTCGATGCATTTATGGGAGCAAACTCAGTATGTGATTCAGCAGTCGAATTTAATGGATCACCATAGAAAAGAAAAAGGTGAAAAAGGTGAAAATAGAATAGAAAATTTAAAAGAATTAATGACGGCAACACGCTCTTTTCAATCGGAAAGTGATAGCATGCGCCCTGCTCTACAGCAATTTTTAGATCATACGGCTTTGGAATCAGGTGAAGGCCAAGCTTCCAAGCATGAAGATGCAGTGCAATTGATGACGATGCATTCTGCAAAAGGTTTAGAATTCCCAGTGGTGTTTTTAGCGGGGATGGAAGAAGGTTTGTTTCCTCATCAAATGTCATCAGATGACCCTGATCGTTTAGAAGAAGAGCGTCGATTGTGTTATGTGGGTATTACTCGAGCCATGAAACAACTCATTATGAGTCATGCTGAAACGCGACGCATTTATGGCGAAGAAAAATATCATCATGTTTCGCGTTTTGTTCGAGAAATTCCATCAGAGCTTATTGAAGAAGTGCGTATGGGTGCCGCTGCACCTTCAGCTTCTTTTAAGCGTACATCAACTTTTGCGCCGACAAAAAATAGTTTGTTAGGTAAGCGTGTTCGCCATACTGTTTTTGGTGAGGGTGTGGTGTTGCGTTGTGAAGGTCAAGGTGCACAGACTCGGGCGCAAGTCTCTTTTAGTCGTGAAGGCACTAAATGGTTGATGCTAGAATATGCGCAATTAGAATTGATTGGATAAAATAAGGAGCTATTGTCATGGATCGTCGTCGATTGGTGAAATCTTTGGGGTTAGGCGTCGCAGCAACAAGTTTGTTATCTGCTTGTAGTAAAAAACAAACGGCTGCCCTGCCCTCTGCTGAAAAATTACCAGAAATTCATTGGAAACTCGTCACTTCATGGCCAAAAAATTTTCCTGGTTTGGGTGAAACGCCTGAAAAATTTGCGCAACTCATGAATGTTTTAACCGAAGGCCGTTTCCAAATTAAAGTATATGGTGCGGGTGAATTAGTGCCGGCATTGGAAGTATTTGATGCTGTATCTCAAGGTACTGCTGCCATGGGTCACTCTGCTGCTTATTACTGGAAAGGAAAAATTCCTGCATCGGTATTTTTTACGACAGTGCCTTTTGGTTTGACGACACAAGAAATGAATGGTTGGATTTATTACGGTGGTGGTGAAGCTTTGTGGCAAAAATTGTATGCGCCTTTTAATTTAATTCCAATGACCGGCGGGAGTACTGGAACACAGATGGCGGGTTGGTTTAATAAAGAAATTAATGCAGTGACAGATTTAAAAGGATTAAAAATGCGCATCCCTGGCTTAGGCGGAGATGTTTTGCAACGTTTGGGTGGTACACCGGTTTCTTTACCCGGTGGAG
>JAHFSE010000116.1 GCA_023265895.1 Gammaproteobacteria bacterium | reverse complement strand
CAGAAGAAGCGTAGTCGCTTTCTTGTTGAAGGATATCGTCACCGGCGTCTCCGGTAATAGTGTTGTTAGCAGAATGACTAAAGCTAATGGTATCGTTACCTTCGCCACCGATTAATAAATTAGTGCCTTGACCTCGATCTGAAATAATATCATTACCAGAACCACCATTAGTGATATCGTCACCACCAGCGTCAGTGATCGTATCGTTACCTTCATCGCCCTTGAGGAGGTCGTTAGACCAACCACCTGTGATGGTGTCATCGCCCCCTAAACCAGCAATGGTATTGCCTAAGTATTCTATGCCTTTTAGGATATCCGCATTTTCTGTTCCGGTGAGTTTATTACCTAATTGAGATATTTGATCAGCAGTTAATATGACGCCGTTAGAAAACGTAAATTGTTTGATGTTGTTTGAATAGGAAAACCAGTTTTGAATGGTGATTTTGTCGTTGGTGAATTCATTAGTTGGATCTGTTATTTGAACAATTAAATCATGATCGTTACGATTGAGCACTAAATCACTTGAATTGATGCCAGTGCCAAATTGTATTTGATCCTCACCGGCATACCATGAATGCAATCTTTTATCGGCATTGTCATTGATATTATCTTGGCCATCGCCACGATTAAAAATATAAGTATCTGAACTGGCGGTGACAACAAAAGTATCATTGCCATGCCCACCCGTTAAGGTGTTATGCATATTAGTATATCTACTACCGATGGTTTGTATTAGATCATCGCCGTCACCCCCTTCAATAATATTGTTGGTATCATCGCTGAAGCGAATGGTGTCATTACCGTCACCGCCTGAAATAAAATTGTTATCTCCTGAAATGAGATAATCAAAATGACTGCCTTGATCTACAATCATGTCATCGCCTGCACCACCATAAATGGTATCGTTACCACCTGCATCTGTGATGCTGTCATTGCCATCTAAACCATAAATAGTATTGTTCGTGTCAAAGCCGGTGATTTGATCATCCGCATTCGTACCATAAATAATATTGCCTAACGCTGTCAGTTGATTAGCCGTTAATATGGATCCATCGGTAAAAATAAATTGCTCAATTTGATAAGCTTCTGAGCGGAACCAATTTTGAATGGTGATTTGATCATTGGTTAAAGTATTGTTGGGGTCTTTTATTTTTATGACTAAATCATTATTAGCTCGACTGACTGAAAGATGATTGGCGCTGATTCCTACGCCGAATTTAATTTGATCGATGCTGGTATTATTTGAATAGTAATAGTCGTAATCTTCAATACTATCTTGGCCATCGCCCTGATTAAAAATATAAGTGTCTGAACTGGCTGTTATGATAAAAGTATCATTGCCATGCCCACCCGTTAAGGTGTTATGCATATTAGTATATCTACTACCGATGGTTTGTATTAGATCATCGCCGTCACCCCCTTCAATAATATTGTTGGTATCATCGCTGAAGCGGATGGTGTCATTACCCTCGCCGCCTGAAATAAAATTGTTATTGCCTGAAAGGCTATAATCAACATGACTGCCTTGATCCACAATCATGTCATCGCCTGCGCCGCCATAGATGGTGTCATTACCATAGGGATCTGTAATGCTGTCATTGCCATCTAAACCATAAATAGTATTATCTGCATCAATACTCGTGATTTGATCATCTGCATTTGTGCCATAAATCGTATTACCTAACGCTGTCAGTTGATTGGCTGTTAACCGATTCCCATCGGCAAAAATAAATTGTTCGATTTGATAACCATCCCAACGGAGCCAATTTTTGATAGTGATTTGATCATTGGTTGAAGTATTATTGGGATCTTTTATTTTCACGATTAAATCATCATTCGTTCGACTGACTGAAAGATGATTGGCGCTGATTCCTACGCCGAATTTAATTTGATCGATGCTGGTATTATTTGAGTTGTAATAGCCGTCATAATCCTCAATCACATCCTGGCCATCGCCTCGATTGAATAGATAGGTGTCTAAACTGCCACTTGATTGAATGGTGTCATCTCCACGCCCACCCATAAAAGTATTTTTGTAGCTGGCAGAGCCGTAATTGATATTTACTTTTATTAGATCATCACCTGCATCTCCCTCAATGACATTGTTAGAATAATAGCTAAAGGTAATGGTATTGTTTAATGCATTTCCTGTTGCATGAATTGAAGAGCCGGTCAGAATTAAATTTTCTATATTATTGCCTAAAGAGTAACTCGTACTGGAATGAACGGTATCCACACCTTCATTAAAATTTTCAATAATTTGATCATGGGGATTATCAACTTGATAAATGTCATCCCCTCGGCCACCCATCATAATGTCTGCACCCACACCACCATCTAAATGGTCGACGCTATTCCCTTCACCGCCCATAATAAAATCATCACCCTGATTACCAAATAAATAATTACTTCTATCATCAATGTTTATACCGAATAGAATATCGGCCTGATCACTGCCATAGACATGAGCACCCAGTCGAATATGAAATTCGTCTAATAGCATTTTTAGTGGCGTGTCAGTATTTTGATTGTTATGCTGAATTTCATTGAGTTGTTGACGTAATTGTTCAAGACCACGCCAACCTAAGCTATATAAATTTGACCCGGCATAACGCGCTAATTCAAGGGTATCAGTTAATCCATTAATGAGATCCGTTTTTTGCAAGTCGAACAACTTAGCATCTAAATCATCAAAACTGATTTGAAAATGCCCATCGGTAAATTTAAGCGTGATTGCATCTAAATAAGGCTTTAAGCGTGTTTGTAAAATGAATCCTTCATAAACGGAATTTTTTAATGCGTCATAGCTTTTAGTAATATTGTTTACTTGATCCTCTGACAGTGCAATATAGAGTGTTGTTTCCAATCCCGCGCTACCGATTGAGCCGGAGCTCACTTGAATACTTCCCGCACCGTTTATTCTATTGTCATCTCGTTGTGTAAAAAGAGTGCCGTTAAAACGCTCTAACACATCCATCATTTTCAGCACTTTTTCACGCTGAATCCGCAACTGTGCTAGAGAATCATCTTCTTCAAAATGTAAGGGTTCTTGGTAAGTGTTCATAGTGAGGCCTGGAATCAAATAACGCAGATTAACAAGATCATTTTGCTGACTGGTTTTCATTTCCGAGGTGTTCGCCCATGCCGTTAATAAACGATCCAGCGCATTAAATTGACCTGCACGCGTGCTTTCCTGGCTGTAAGCTTTTAAAGCCACTTTTAATTCAAGCGCTGCTGCTATGTTGTAGGATGAATGAATCGCGTCTTGTAAATCTTGCACAGCGCCAGAAGCTTTCATATCCAATAATTGCGTACTTCTACTGCCCGTGTTAGTTTTTGGAAATTCTCGATAAAACGAACTTGTTTGTAGGTTTAACGCCGAAATAAAACCCGTTGCGCCATCGTCATATAAAAAAGTCGCTTTAGCCGCTTCCGTATTTCCGTTTCCTAAATTATGGTTAACCAAGTTTTCGTTTAAATTAATTTTTTTAATATGCTGATCGGCTAAAGAAGAGAGTTCATTGCTTTGACTGATTCCATCTTGATTTAAATCTTGCCAAATTTTTAATTTTGAAAAAACCGCATCGTATTGGTCGATGCGTCCATCTTGTGTTGCATCTAAATCTTTTAGCGCATCAAATGCGTCGGTCGCCTTTTGGCCGTTAGATTTTATGGTATCGATGCCAAATAATTCTTTGCCGGAATCAATGATGCCATTATTATTTCTGTCCAACACCAACCAACCATCAGTGGATTCTAGCCAGCCAGTGCCATTTTTAATGCCATCACCATTGTGATCAAATAATACAGTGCCATCGGCAGAAATCGTTTCGATGCCGTTGTTATTTAAATCTAAGGCGAGGGGATCAACGCGGGGCCTCCAGTTGCGAGCGGCGTCCCAGAATTGGTTGATGAGGTCCGATAGTTCTCTAGATAATAAATATTGCCACCAAGGATTCGCTGCATCTTTGCCAATTCCTAAAATGTCATCGATATTTAATGTGGGCCATAAATCTCCCTGAAAACCGGATGGATTTAATCCCCCCACCTCTAATGCTTTCCAAACAAAATCAATGCAGCTGTTGGTGAAGACATTGTAATAAGAATCAAAACCATATTTTTCTGGATTTTCTCCAAAATCTCTGAGCACATCATATTGTTCTTTACTGATTTCAATTTTATGAAAAGCTTCTTTATCAAGATAATTTATATTGTCATTCTTTTTAATTTCTCCTGGAGCAAATGGATATCCTTCATGAGGAACATCAGGCGCAAACCCATAGCTTTCAGGAGGAGAACCAGAGCCATTATCCAATTCAATCCACATATGACCAGCAGTTGAATTGCTGCCGGTTGCTTCTGGTGTTCCAGCGCCTGCTATATTAATAGTGACTGTATAAGTCATAATAAAATCTCCCTATTTTACCCACCATTTTGCGATACTAAAATCTATTTTTGTGCCTTTTAATTCTTGAGCACTTCTAAGACTTTCTAATTTAACCCTATAAGATCCAGCATTTAAATATACTTTACTGATATCCTTATTGTAATGCTCTGCACCATAAGCGCTTTCAGGATGCTGATTTGTAATATGGTCAAAAATAAGAATCTCTTTTTGATTCTCTATTTTGACGACGGTTAATTTTAATAACAGAGGTACACCTGGATTTTCTGGATCTTCAATTAACTTTCCATCTTTAGTGATACTGTTGCCAACCAATCTTTTTACTCTATCGCGATCGCCTTCATGATGATTATCAAACATAAATTTCAGATAAAAATCATAATATGCAGTTTTTGGTATTCGAATCACTGTTTCTACTTTAGCGCCTTTATTCTCTATAGCAAACGGAAAGAATACTGGCGGCTTTGGTGGTTTTCCAGAGCAAGCACAACAGCTAAAAACAGCGGATAAAAATATGAGGAATTTAGAGAGAGTTTTCACGGATTAACTATCCTTGTATATTGCTGGCCATCCCAATCAAGCTGAATCATAATCAAAGAAAAACCAATGCGCAATATCTTTGTGCCACCAAGTTTAAATTGAATTTAACTCTCGCCGTTTCAATCTATCCATAATATATTTACGGCTTATCTCACCATAAAAATTTTATGAGGGAACAAATATGAAATATGCAGCTTTTCTTCTGAGTATTTTTTTTATTGTTACGGGCTGCGCATCACGATCTCAAATTTCTGAAGATAATCCTATCAAATTAATTTCCAATCTCTACAATCGTAATTTCATTGTGGCCGCTCCGACATATGTCGGCAATTTATCTGTGGAACACTATTTCTTTTGATCTCTGCGGCTATCGACAGTATTTACACCGCTAATAAAACCGAAAGTTATACCAAGTTCATTAATAACTTATATTTTATTCCTGCTTCAATTTGTGGCGCAATCACTGGCGCTATATTCATTCCAATTTCTTTTGTTTGCAACGAATCACCTTGGAGTTTCGATTTTCAAACAACGCGCAATCGGAGTTGGATGTGTGAATAATTTTTATAGCATGAGGATATATCGCACATGAACTTAGGCTGTTAACTGCCAAAAATAAATTTCATCGTTAATGATTTGTTGATTCGGCGGATTACGCAAATAGCTAATTACACCACTCGCGGTATTGCCATCTTGTGCTTGTATAAAAAGAGTGCCGTTAAAACGTTCTAACACATCGATCATTTTCAGCACTTTTCCGAGTTGGACACGTAACTGTGCTAAAGAGTCATCTTCTTCTAGGTGCAATGGCTCGTCATAGGTATACATATTTAAACCTGGAATCAGGTAATGCACATGAATTAAGTCAGATTGCTGACTGGTTTTCATTTCCGATGTATTCGCCCATGCAGTTAATAGTTCATCTAATTTATTCAACTGATCTGCACGGGTGCTTTGTTTGCTGTAAGTTATCAAGGCGGCCTTTAAATCATAAGATGAACCGGCGGCTTCTCGTAAATCTCGCACCGCACCCGAAGCTTTCATATCCGGTAATTGTTTGCTTCCACTGCTGATACTCATCTCTGGAAATTGCCGATAAAACGGATTACTTTGTAAATTTAATGCGGAAACAGCGCTGCTTGTCCCATCATCACGAACAAAAGTAGCTTTAGCCACTTCCGCATTGCCGTTACCTAAATTATTGTTAGTGATTTCTACATTTAAATTAATTTGAGTAATGTGTTGATCGGCTAAAGAAGTTAATTCTGTCGCTTGACTGATGCCGTCTTGATTTGAATCTTGCCAAACTCTCAGCAAATTAAATACAGCATCCACTGCGTCTATTTTATTGTCGTTGTTAGCATCTAAATCTTTTAACGCATCAAATGCGTCGGTCGCCTTTTGGCCGTTGGATTTAATGGTATCGACACCAAATAATTCTTTACCTGAATTAATCATGCCATCGGAATTTCTGTCCAACACCAACCAACCATCGGTGGATTCTAGCCAGCCGGTGCTATTTTTTATTCCATCACCATTGTGATCAAATAATACAGTGCCATCGGCAGAAATCGTTTCAATGCCGTTGTTATTTAAATCTAAGGCGAGGGGATCAACGCGGGGCCTCCAGTTGCGGGCGGCATCCCAGAATTGGTTTATTTGATCACTTAATGGTGAACCCTCTAGCCAACGAGCAAATGTCGGCAGCAGAGAAATCAAAATAAAATAGGCGGCGGGAATTTCAGTTGCTGGGTTGCGCGCTAATATTGCACCAATGACACCTGATATGGCGGCTATGTCGTCAACTGTAAATTCTCCATCAAATACTTCAGAAATAGCATTAACAACTTCGGCGGCAATACCGATGGTATTAAAAAAAGAACCTAGTCCGGTATCTGGTTTAAATACAATGCCAGTAATGGTAGCTAAAGCGCCGCCCCAAGCAGCTATATCGTGATTTGAATTTTGTGAAATAATATTTGCAGCATCAATCAAACTACCGCCATTACTGACAGTGGTTATAATGATTTGACCAGCTTCCTGTGCATCTTCTAGAGAAAAACTCATAAACTACCTCCATTTTTTGAAAAATAAAAAAAAGAAACACAAATATAAGA
>JAHFSE010000115.1 GCA_023265895.1 Gammaproteobacteria bacterium | reverse complement strand
TCGACTTGTGCTTTTTCAGCATCTTTCAAACCAGCAGCCAATTTATGTTGGCGTTGCTCCATGGCATTGATCATGGGCGGCCAAACATATTTCAAGCAAAACCATACAAAGATGGAAAAGGAAATAATCTGGCCAATGAGGGTGAGATTAATATTCACGGAAATACCTCAAAACAATTTTTTAGAAAATCCATGCGTCGTCAAACTCCCCCTCTTTTTTAAAGAGGGGGCCCCAGAGGGCGTTAAAAATAATTAATGTGGCAACAAACCAATGAACGGATTTGCATACATTAAAACGAATGCCATACCTACACCGATCATAGATACCGCATCTAACAGACCTGCGATCAAAAACATACGACCTTGTAACATGGGCACCATTTCAGGTTGACGTGCGGCGCCTTCCAAAAATTTTCCACCCAATAAACCAAAACCAATCGCTGTTCCCAATGCGCCCATACCAATCAACAATGCAGCAGCGATAGCACTCAAACCAAGTAATGTTTCCATTTTTGTCTCCTAGTAAATAAAACCAACCAACGAAAAAAACTAACTCTTAATTAATGACCATGTTGCTCATGCGCCATATTCATGTAGACAATAGTCAGCATCATAAAAATAAACGCCTGCAACACCACAATTAAAATATGGAAAATCGCCCAAGGCACACTAAGCCCCCATTGCATATAAGGCGGTAACAAAGCGATCATGATAAAAATTAATTCGCCCGCAAATAAGTTGCCATATAACCGCAAACCAAGAGAAATAGGCTTAGCAATTAAACCAACGCCTTCTAGTAAGGTATTAAAGGGTAATAACCATTTACCAAAAGGTTGCAGCGTGAGCTCTCCGACAAATCCACCCAAACCTTTAACCTTAATACTGAAGAAAATCATGAGAAGAAATACGGTGATGGACATACCCATGGTGATATTAGGATCTGTGGTAGGCACTACCTTCATGAAGGGTAAACCAGCCATATGAGCAAAGTAAGGAATCACATCCACCGGCATGAGATCCATGCAATTCATCAGCAGGATCCAAACGAAAATCGTGAGCGCTAAGGGAGCAACCAATTTATTTTTTCCGTGAAATCCGTCTTTGACACTCTTATCAACGAACTCAACTAATATCTCAATCGCGTTTTGCAAACCACTCGGCACACCGGTTGTTGCTCGCGCAGCAACCCGAGCAAACAAAGCAATAAACAACACGCCCAATAAAACCGACCACACCATAGAATCCAAATGAACAGCCCAAAAACCCAGCTGATGGACGTCTTCATGAGATTGCGCCAAACCCCAATGACCATCAGGAAAACGACCCCACACCAAATTTTGCAAATGGTGGGATATGTATTGAGCTGTGGTTAAATTTTCAGACATCCAATGATCTCTAAACTAAAAAAACTGTGCGATTCCAACCCATTCATTTACGCCATAAAAGTGGCGCAACAGCATGGGCAATTTGTATACAGAAAAAAGACATCAACAAAGGCAACGGCTGCATGAAAGGCATTTTGGTAAAAGCCAACCAAAATAAACTAATCACTATCAGCAATTTCCCTGCTGCACCCAAATACAACCCACGAACAATATTTTTTGCTTGTTGTGCACCAGAAGCGGCAAACAAGCGCCTGGCAAAAAATAAGTTGGCCAAGATACCAACCAAACAACCCCAGACAACGGACAAAATCCATGATTTCTGCAGAAAAAAAGTAGCTACTAGGAGCGCAAGGGCTACTGATATTTGGAAAATTAGAACAGTGACAGCGATAGAGTCCGAACGGACCAATAATTTTCTCGCTGGTGCATTTGTCACAACAGACACCCTCAAACAAGTTGCCTTCGACAATAAAAGCGACGATAAAAAATTCATTTTCCAAAAAGATTTCCGTCGGTCCGCTCTAAGGCGGGGCGTAGTATATTGATAATGAAATCTGGGTTCAATAAAAAATAGAGGGAAATTTTTTGTTCTCATTATTGCCCATCGCCATCTCGCACACGGCCCAATGAGCTCGACCTAGCTATACCTCTATCAAAAAGACCAAATTCAGACTACAATTCAGTCCTGTCATAGCGCATAAACAGGAGAAAACAATGAAGTATTCAACGCAAGTTAAGCCAATCAGTTACTTAAAGAGCCACGCAGCCCAAATTGCCAAAGATATATCAGAAAGTCGCGAATCCATGCTCATTACCCAAAACGGAGAAGCCAGACTTGTTGTTAGCGATGTTCGCTCTTATGAGGAGAAAGAAGAAACCTTGGCCTTATTGAAAATTCTGGCATTGGGAAATCATGAAATTGATCAAGGACACATCCACTCAATGAATGAAGTATTCTCCGAGCTGGATAAGGACGCTGCCGAATGAATACCCCCGTCGTATTTCTAAAATCAGCAAAGGAAGATTTGAAAGAATTAAAAAACTATCTCGTCAAAAATTTCGGCAAAGATGCCTGGCTAATCAGCTATAACAAAATTAAAGAATCCATCAGCGCTATCCAAACTTTTCCACTCAGAGGAAGCATTCCCGAAGAACTAGAAAATCTAAATCTTACCGCTTACCGCCAAGTCATTTCAGGAATGAATCGAATTATCTATCAAATCCGACAAGACACGGTCTATATACACATCATTTGCGACACCAGAAAAAGCATGGAATCTTTATTGGCAAAACGGCTGCTGGGAACAATAAATTGAATTACTTTATATGATCCAAAATCCCGTCTAACTCATCTAAATTACTATAACGAATCACTAACTTACCTTTTCCCTTAGCCGAACACTCAATCAAAACCGGCGCACCGATACGACCTGATAAATCATCCTGCAATCGACGAATATCGGGATCCAATACTGCTTTAACCATCGGCATTCGCTGCTCTTGTAGCTGACGCACCAAAGCTTCGGTTTGTCGCACAGACAAACCACGCGCAACCACATTGCGCGCCGCTTCAGATTGCTGCAAACCAGACAAGGCCAATAAAGCTCGTGCATGGCCCATTTCTAAATCGCCATGCTCCAACAAAATTCGAACATCAGCATTTAAACTCATCAACCGCAATAAATTGGTAATGGTGGTGCGTGATTTACCCACAGCATCTGCTACCTGCTGATGGGTTAACTCAAACTCCTCTAACAAACGCTGTAAGGCGACCGCCTCTTCGATAGGATTTAAATCTTCCCGCTGAATATTTTCGATCAAACCAATGGCTAACGCTGCATCATCGGGCAAATCTTGCACGACGCAAGGCACATTGTCTAAATTCGCTAACTGACTGGCTCGCCAACGCCGCTCACCTGCAACAATTTCATAACGCTTATTGGCCAACGGACGCACCACAATCGGCTGGATCACGCCACGCGCACGAATAGATTCTGCCAATTCCTCTAATGCTTCGGCATTTATATCCCGACGTGGCTGATATTTACCCGGCTGTAGCAAATCAATCGGCACATATTTCAGCTGATTAGTGATAGTTTTTTCTGCCTCCTCAACTAATGCCACAGGCGAAGCAATAATATTATGACCCTCAATACTAACTAATTGAGGCTTAAAAGCTGACTGCTGCACAACATCAACATTGGGCATTCGCGCGGAACTCAGCAACGCTTCTAAGCCTTTTCCCAAGCCGCGTTTTTTAGTGGCCATAAAATGATTTCCTATGATGAATTAAGCAGACGCAACTTCCGCGGGAACAGATTCTTCAGTTGTAGATTCCAGCGCCTCAATTATTTTTTCTTCGCTATGAGACAATTTTCGCCGAATCAATTCACCGGCTAACATCAAATAAGCAATGGCACCACGAGACTTTTTGTCGTAAATCGAGACGGGTAAACCATGGGATGGCGCTTCAGCCAAGCGAACATTACGTGGAATAATAGAGCGATACACTTGGCTCGGAAACTGCTCCAGCAAATGCCTAGAGACATCATTACTTAAGCTATTTCGGGGATCAAACATCGTTCGCAATAAACCATCAATTTGTAATTCTGGGTTTAAGCTTTCGCGAATGGTATTAATGGTATCGATTAAAGAAGCTAAACCCTCTAAAGCATAATATTCACATTGCATCGGAATCATAACGCTATTCGCTGCCACTAAAGCATTAACAGTCAGCATATTCAGCGAAGGCGGGCAATCAATAATTACGAAGTCATATTGATCAACCACATCTGACAAAGCCTCCTTCAATCGAAACTCTTTGCGCGCTTGCGTTAACAACAAAACTTCCGCAGCGGTTAAATCACCGTTGGCCGGTAATACATCATATTGAAAAGCAGTGGTTTGAATGGCTTGCTGAATAGGGCTCTCTTGCGCGAGCACATCATACACAGTCCACTCCAAATTATTTTTATCAATACCGCTACCCGTCGTCGCATTACCCTGTGGATCTAAATCGATCATTAAAACTTTTTTATGCGCAGAGGCTAACGAAGCAGAAAGGTTTACACTGGTCGTGGTTTTTCCTACACCACCCTTTTGATTGCAAACTCCAATCACTTTTCCCACGGCATTTCTCCTACAACCTAAGATCCAAAAGCATGGCCTATACCCAAACTCAACGGCCTGTTAGCAAGCCTTCGCAGTGTATACGCAATCGGTAACTTGAGTGAAGCATTGCCATCACGAAACACTGAGATTTCATTCGCCAATATTCGCCAAAGCGCCATATTTAGACTAACTTTTATCGAAGGATACTTTGTGCCTAAGGAAGGTTATATGCCAACTGAATTATCAACTGCCATACCTACATTATTATTTATCGACGACGAACCCGAATACCGAGAAGAATTTACCTATTCACTACGAGGACAAAATTATCATTTATTGGTAGAAGAAAATGCCGATAAAGCGTTGGCATTACTTAAAGAAAAACATCATGAAATCGCCGTCATTATCACAGATTACAACATGCCAGGCACCAATGGCGTTGAATTTCTCCGAATTGTCTGTGAACAATGGCCGCAGATTACTCGAATTATGTGTACCAATATTTCTGATATCGATATCGCAAAATCGGCGATCAATACTGGACAAGTGCTTGCCTATTTCAATAAGCCCTGGACTGAGGATGAGCTCATCGCAACCATACGAAGAGCCGTCGATACACATCAAGAAATTCTATTTAACAAAAAAATTAAAAAACTGTATGCCACATTAGAAGACAATGATCACTTCAAAGAAGAATTGTTTAATATTCTCAAACTGGAAACCTCTGATCTCTCAGCTGCCGCCATTAGCTGCGTTGATTTCATTCAATTAGAATTTCCCAATGAAAGCCAAACAAAATATCTCAATCTATGTAAATTTAATAATAAACTGATTCGTCAACTGATGAAAAATGTCAGTGCTTATTTAGAATTAAGAAAAAATACGCTTGCCGTCGAAATGACACCCTGCAGCATTACCGCCATACAAGATGAAATTAACGAAGCATTAGTTGATTATATCGAACTCGGCGCTACGATCGAGTGGAAGATTGCAGTACCCATAGAGACATGTCTCCAGACACAGTTGATGCATTTGGTTGAAGTGGTCATTAATATGATTACCCACTTTATGCGCAATGATAAAAATCATATGCAACTTAGCTTATCTCAGCATCCTACCGACTCTCAGAAAATAGCCTTTAATATTTCAGCGCAAGCAAAAATACGACCGGATCAACAAGCAGCTGAATACACCCGACAATTATTAGTAGAAAAAAATACGGCGGACGATAGCGATGAGGTAGATCATACCCAACTATATGGCTCTTACTTTGGACTTTACATTGCCAAATTATTAGCCAATAAAATTGGTATCACGCTCAGCTATGAAGAGAATCAAACCATGCTATTTAAATTATCCGTTGATCTATCGGCAGCGTCTTAACTGATTGAATGTAACTCCCCCTGCCCCCTCTTTAAAAAAGAGGGGGTTTTGCTTTATTTCTCCCATTGCACTGAAGAGATGTTTTTTCTTTTATTCCCCCCTCTTCAGATGAAGAGGGGGTTAGGGGGAGTTTGATAAATTTCTTATCGCTGCTTTTCTTCTCAACTCCAATTCGCTGCAATCAACGGATTTAATACTGTTTGATAACTCGTCGGCAAAGTCGTTTGCCCTATCGCTGGTACCGCAAAACTCGCCATCGCTTGCACCAAATTTTCTACTTGAGTATCTAACAAAGTCTTGCCATCGCCGCTTTTGAGCACCTCTATGTGGCTGTTGTTGGTTTCTGTATTGAGATACCAATCTTTTAATATCGCTGTATCAGTGGTACCAATTCTGGTGACCACAAGGTTGTTGCTTGTGTGCTTGAACCAGAGTTGATCGGCATTTATACCTTCGCCAAATATCAAGGTGTCATGACCACTGCTGTCAATGAAGGTATCTTTGCCTGCATTGGGATTGAATTGGTAAATATCATCTCCTGCGCCGCCATTCAAGGTGTTGTTAGCTATGTTGCCCACCAGCCTATTGTTAAGTTCATTACCGACCGCTTGGATGGCCGCTGTGCCTGTTAATGTTAGATTTTCTACGTTGGCGGCTAGGGTGTACGTGACGCTGGATTGAACCGTATCTATGCCTTCGTTGAAATTTTCTATAACGCTATCACCACTGCTGTTAATGACGTAGGTGTCGTTGCCTTGACCTCCGAGATATTGCTCAATACCAACGCCTCCATCAAGAAAATTATCAGCAGCATTGCCGGTGAGTCTGTTATTAAGATTATTACCAAAGCCATTAATCGCTTCAGTACCTGTTAGTATGAGTCTTTCTATATTTTCACTCAGGGTATAGGTAATGTTAGTTTGTATGGTGTCTGTGCCTTCATTCAAATTTTCAATCACTTGATCATTGATATTGTCGATAATATAAACGTCATTACCTAAACCACCCATTAAAGTATCTGCTCCAACAGCACCATTGAGTGTATTGGTTGCTGCATTTCCGATAATGATGTTATCTAATTCGTTGCCGGTACCATGAGTCGAATTAGTACCGGTAATCACCAGATTTTCTAAGTTAGCACCTAAGGTGTAGATAATACTGGATTGAACTGTGTCGATACCTTCATTTGCATTTTCAATAATACTATTG
>JAHFSE010000114.1 GCA_023265895.1 Gammaproteobacteria bacterium | reverse complement strand
AATACGGGAAAATACAATCGAAGAAATACCTATCAGCGCTATTCAAGTAAAAGATCAATTACTGATAAAACCAGGTGCGGCCATTCCCGCTGATGGTTATGTCATTTCTGGTCATAGCCAAGTCAATGAAGCGTTATTAACCGGTGAATCCTTACCAAAAGATAAAAATCTAAAGGATGCTTTAATTGCAGGCAGCATGAATGGCAGCGATCCATTACAGATGCAAGTGGAGCGAATTGGCAATGAACTCTTTATCACTACTTTATTAAATTTACTGGAGAAAGCGCAGGGTCAAAAACCGAAAGCAGCGCAACTGGCAGATCAAATCGCGGGCCATTTTATTTTAGCCATATTAATTGCTTCAGTAGTCGTTGGAAGTTTATGGTGGCTGATTGACCCAACCCAAGCTTTCACAGCGGTATTAGCCATTCTAATTGTGACCTGCCCTTGCGCGCTTTCTTTAGCAACACCCGCCGCTATTGTCACGGCCAGCGGTTGTTTAGCGCGCCAAGGGTTATTAATCACAAATCCCGATGCTTTATTAAAATTCAATCAAATTACCCATGTTTTACTCGATAAAACCGGCACCTTAACCCAAGGCCAATTTAAAATTATCCGTACTCAGTTAGTGGAACAATCAACCGATGAGAAATCTTGTTTAGCGTTAGCGGCTGCACTCGAAAATTATTCAGAACATCCGCTTGCTAAAGCATTTAGTGATTATCTAACGCCAAGCATTGACGCGACGCAATTAAAATCCGTTGCTGGCGTTGGACTCTGTGGCATGATCAATCATCAGAAATATTGGATTGGTCAGCCACAAGCCATTGCACAACAACTAGGCATTTATTTACCTACAACACCACCTGCACATTCTGCAGCACCCACTTGGTTAATCCTTGCTTGTGAGGAAAAATTACTGGCATGGTTTGAATTACACGATCCACTGCGTCACGATGCTCAAACCGTCATTGAGCAATTAAAAAAGAAAAATATCACGGCTGAAATCATCAGCGGAGATCTGACGACAACCGTTGGCGCCATTGCGCACACTTTAAAATTGGATCAGTTTCAAGGACAAATAACCCCACAAGCCAAACATGCATTGATTCAACAACGACAAAAGGAAGGCAAAATCGTTGCTATGATAGGCGACGGCGTTAACGATGCGCCAGTACTTGCGCAAGCAGATGTCGGCATTGCCATGGGGCAAGGTACGCGCATCGCACAAGCCAGCGCTGATTTTATTCTATTAGGCGACTCTTTATCGCCCTTGTTAGCTGCTTGGGATATTGCGCTCAAAACCAAATACATCATGCAGCAAAATATCGCTTGGGCTATCGGGTATAATCTCTTAGCATTGCCACTGGCGGCGTTGGGATGGATTTCACCTTGGGTCGCTGCCATTGGAATGTCCGCTAGCTCACTGATCGTTGTACTGAACGCATTAAGACTGAAACACAATACGCATTCGATCGTTAACTAAAGAACAATGAAGCCAGATGAAACCATTCAACCATCAACCTCGCAAACGTTTTGGCCAACACTTTTTAACCGATCCTTCCATCATCAACGAATTAGTCATGTTGATCGATGCCAAGCCAGAAGATCATTTAGTTGAAATTGGTCCAGGCCTCGGAGCGCTTACCGAACATTTAATTGGCACCAGCGAGCGCTATGAAGCAGTAGAATTAGATCGAGATTTAATGACACCGCTAAATCAAAAGTTCAGCCATTTTAAACAATGGCATCTCCACTCAGGTGATGCCTTAAATTTTGATTTTTCTGCACTGGCTCAACCACAAAAATTACTGCGGGTGGTAGGCAATTTACCCTACAATATTTCCACACCCTTATTATTTCACCTGTTTTCATTTAAAGCAGTGATTCAAGACATGTATTTCATGTTGCAGAAAGAAGTGGTTGATCGCCTCACCGCACAACCTAACGATACGAATTATGGTCGCCTGACTTTAATGACTCAGTATCATTGCACCGCAGAATTTTTATTGCATGTGCCAGCAGCGGCTTTTTCACCGCCTCCCAAAGTGGAATCAGCGATCGTTAAATTAACGCCCCATCAGCATCACAATCACACGCTCACATTGCAAAAAAATTTGAGCCTAATCGTAGGCTCGGCCTTCAATCAACGTCGAAAAACCATTGCAAATGGGTTAAAATCGCTGCTTCATTTTTCAGTGATAAAATCACTGGGTATTAATCCAACGCTCAGACCACAACAGTTAAGTCTGTCCGATTATCTTAAGCTAGCCCATTGCCTCAACGAAATATCCGAGGACAAATAGAGATGAATCCTACCCGCACTAACCATCAAACAATTCCCAATTATCTTGTTGAAGTACAAGTCCTCAGCGAATATCTACCGCAAAGCAGTCAGCCAGAAGAAAGCCGTTATGCTTTTGCGTATCATGTGCATATTTCAAATCGCGGGGAAATTCCTGCGCAATTACTGCGCCGACATTGGGTGATTACCGATGGCAATCAACGCACTGAAGAAATTCAAGGCGATGGCGTAGTGGGAGAGCAACCACTGATTCAGCCAGGACAAACTTATCAATATTCTAGCGGTGCCATTTTACGCACGCCTGTGGGCAGTATGTACGGCACTTATAAAATGATTGCCTCAGATGGCACCGCGTTTAATGCGTCCATTCGCCCCTTTACGTTAGCTTTACCCCATGCGCTGCATTGAGCAAGGCATACATTAATGTCCACTTACGCAATCGGTGACGTGCAAGGCTGCTATACAACGCTCATAGATTTATTAGCACTCATCAAATTCAACCCTGCGCAAGATCAGCTCTGGTTCGCTGGTGATTTAATTAATCGCGGACCTGATTCTTTAACCACACTTAGATTTATTAAAAATTTGGGTACTGCTGCTCGCCTTGTGTTAGGCAATCATGACTTACATTTTTTAGCTGCTTGCTATCAAGCAGCGCCGACTCGACCCAAAGATACCTTTCAATCTTTATTAGCAGCAACAGACAGCATTGAGCTTGCCGACTGGTTACGCCAACAACCTTTATTAATTTATGATGCTGAAAAAAATTATTGTATGACTCATGCAGGTATTCCGCATTTATGGAATTTGGAACAAGCGCAAACATATGCTCAGGAAGTGGAAGCCGTTTTAAGAAATCCAAAACTCTATCCTGATTTTCTAACCCAGATGTATGACAAGCAACCCGACTGCTGGGATGAAAATTTACCACCCATGGCACGTTATCGAATCATTACCCATTATTTTACCCGCATGCGTTATATCCGACCGAATGGACAATTGGATTTTAAAAATAAAGACGCGCCGATTTCTTTAACCATACCGCAATCCGATTATTTACCTTGGTTTAGTTACCCTAGTTTAGCGCAACAACAAACACGCATTATTTTTGGTCATTGGGCAACCTTGATGGGTCATACTCAATCTAACCGTATTTTTGGTTTGGATACTGGTTGTGTTTGGGGAGAGCGTCTTACAGCATTACGTTTGGAAGACGAGAAAATTTTTAGTTGTTCTGCACAATGAACTTAAGCAAACCCCGTAGACAACTGCACCCAACCCGCAACAAAACCCATGACGGCACCCATCATAATTAAAATCCATTCATCTTCTTGGAATGCAGGTCGCAATAAATCTTGAAACTCATTGGAAGATAAATTTTTCATCCGCTCTTCAAAAATCTTTTGAATCACTACCGCACGATCTTGATTAAACGCAGGATCCGACATAGGTTCAATGGATAAATCCACCGCCTTATCCGTTAACGTTTGCTTTAAATCTACAAAGCCTTGAGCGCCCACAGTGAGTTGTAAAGCTAATTTTACCGAACCACTTTCGATCAATGGGCTTAAATGTTTTTTCACTAAATAACGCGTATGTCGTGAGCGAGAACCATTGAAAATCTGATGCATGATTTGTTTAATAGAAATTAATTCACGAGTCACTAATGTCGAAAAAGAACGAGATACTTCTGCTTGACGTTTTAGAAATACCCCTTGAATAATAAAGGGTCCTATCTTAATTGGATGCAAAGGTCGAAAAACCATATTTAACGCCACCCAATTCGTTGCGCAACCCAAGCCAGCGCCATAAAGCGGCAACATGTAATGGGTAGGAAAAAAATACCACAAGGTCATTTGAACCACACCAAAGAATAAACCAATCCAAAAACTCGAACGGATAATAAAATTAAATTCATTATCACCGACTTCTTTAAAAATTTTCACCATCAAGGCTTTATCCGCTTCCAAACGCTGCACAATCATTTCTTTTAAATCCACTAACTGATCAATGCGCTCACCCATATCTTGCACCAAACCTTCCATAATCACAGGCACTTGTTTTTTGATGCGGGCATAAACTCTCTTCTTTACCATCTGCGGTAAGTTCATCCATAAAACAGCATTACGCTCAGACATAATTTCATCGGTAAATTCTTCCACTCGAATACCGATCGCATGACTCATATGCGCAGCAATTTTATCTGGCTCCATTTCATGAAAAACTTCACTTAAGGTCCCTAATTTTAAAATGGTCTTATCCACGATGATGTTAGACATCTTAGTTGCTTTTCTAGGAATAATGCCTTGCCAGCCAAACCAAGGCTTTTTCCAACCCAGAAATTCCACGGGATATAAAGTCATTTGAATCGCTAACCAAACATGTGCCCAGGTTACTATTGCCGCAACCATAGGAATGCTAATAAATCCCCAAAAATCAGGTCTTGCACTGATTTCATGCCACAAACTCGAAAGCCATACAAACATTAGATAATCTTCTCTTGATATAGAAATGAAATATTCACACGCTTAATGTTGCGTGTTGCTGGGCGTATTTAATTTGTTAAATAAAAATTTTCCGATTAATTCTTCCAACACTAAAGCAGGCTGAGTGTCTTCAATCCAACTGTCTTCCGTTAATAATTCTTCATCCGCGCCTTGGCTAATACCGATATACTTCTCACCCAATAGCCCCGCAGTTAAAATGGCAGCAGTGGAATCTCGAGAAATATGATTCACCGATTTCAAAATATCCATTTCCACCACAGCGGAAAATGTTTTTTGATCGAGATGAATATCCGCAACACGACCAATAATCACTCCAGCCATCGTTACTTTAGCGCGCACCGTCAAACCACCGACGTTATCAAAGTGAGCGTGAATACGATAGGTTTGCTCTGAAGATTGATGGGACAATCCGCTCACCTCCAACGCCAGAAAGGCCAAGGCCATCCCACCCATTAAAATAAAAGCACCCACGATTAATTCAAGATTTTTCATCCCCATAACCCATCAGCCTCCGAACATCACTGCTGTTAAAAGAAAATCTAAACCCAACACGGCTAAAGAGGCATAGACCACCGTTCGAGTGGTTGCTCGACTAATTCCTTCAGCCGTTGGAATACAGTCGTATCCTTGAAACAGCGAAATCCAAGTCACCACAATACCGAATACACCACTTTTGATGATGCCGTTCATCACATCATTCTGAAAGATCACCGAATCCTGCATATTGGCCCAGAAAGATCCACTGTCGACACCCAACCAATCGACACCGACCCAATAAGCGCCTAACACACCCACACTGGAAAAAATCAGCGCTAACAAGGGCATGCAAAGGACGCCCGCCCAAAAACGCGGCGCAACAATACGGTGTAATGGATCGACACCAATCATTTCCATACTGGCCAGCTGTTCCGTAGCTTTCATTAAACCAATTTCAGCGGTCAATGCAGAACCCGCCCGCCCAGCAAATAACAATGCAGTCACCACGGGACCCAGTTCCCGTAATAAGGTCAAAGCCACCATTTGGCCCAAAGCTTGTTCACTGCCATAACGCGTTAGAATGTTATACCCCTGTAAAGCTAACACCATGCCGATAAAAAGACCTGACACGATCATAATCATCAGCGACAAAACACCGATCGCATAAATTTGAGCGATCCATAGGGGTAAAGCCGTTTTCAATCGCGGCCGCCCCCACAGAGTTTGAAATAAAAAGATACCCGCAACACCGAGGGTTTTCAGCGCTTGAATCCCATGTCGCCCTAAGACTTGAACCCATTCCCTCATGAGGAAGTCTCCTTAGTCGATCGCATCGCATAATCAAAGGTTAAGGGCCCTTCTGGCAATCCATTCATGAATTGTTTTAATGCAGGCACAGAGGAATTCATCACGGCTTCAGGTGTGCCATGACCTATCACACATCCCTCAGCAACCACATAAAGGTAATCAGCGATACTAGCCGTTTCTTCCACATCATGAGAAACAATAATACTGGTATGCTCCAAAGTATGATTGAGTTGTCGAATGAGTTTTACCAGGATGCCCATGGCAATGGGATCTTGACCTGCAAAGGGTTCATCGTACATCACCAATTCTGGCTCTAAGACGACTGCTCGAGCCAACGCAGCCCGTCGCGCCATACCACCGGACAATTGACTGGGCATGAGATTTTCAGCGCCCTGCAAACCTACCGCAGACAATTTATTCAACACACGTTGATAAATTTCAACTTCAGATTGCTGGGTATGTACTCGCAGTGGGAAGGCCACATTGTCGAAAACACTGAGATCAGTAAACAAAGCACCGCTCTGAAACAACACCCCCATACGAGCACGAATGGCAAATAAATCAGCGCGATTTAACGCGGGAATATTTTTACCATCCACCCAAATTTCCCCTGTCTCAGGTTTCAATTGCCCACCAATCAAACGCAGCAAAGTCGTTTTACCACTGCCACTGGGCCCCATAATGCCAGTGATTTTGCCTCGCGGAATTTCCAAATCAACATGATCAAAAATCACACGGTTACCGCGACGAAAGGTCAGCTGGCGCACACGGACAAAAGCATCAGAACTGGACGACATGGAAATCCCGCATGATTGAGCGATTAAACAAATTCCTTCATTTGCAAAGGAATCCATCCTCTCAGCGTTAATAGGTAATAAATGAGGTGAAGAACTACTAGATTTAAACCGTGAGGGATTCTACGGGTAGACTCCTTCACGAACAAGTGGCAAGCGCTGATCTCACAATGCAAGATCAACTTAAATAAAAACCCCCAGAGA
>JAHFSE010000113.1 GCA_023265895.1 Gammaproteobacteria bacterium | reverse complement strand
GCCATGGACCGATAACTGATTGTTGAGGGATAAACAAAAAATAATTTCACGCACAAAGTTAGAAAAATAACAGACCATCCCCAATTACCAACAATGGAATGAATGAATTTAAGCAACAAATACAAAGTATGAGAGATAAAAAACAATATGCCGTAATCTATGGTCAAGTCTAAACCATCAGCAACTGTTTTAAGTTTGTCTTGTATTTTTGGTCCAAGATAAAGTTGTGAGGAAATTTCAGACTGCATTCCAGGCTGCACATTCATGAGTGACGAGGTTGCACCGATAATATTATCTTCACCAACACGCTTAGCATAAAAATGACTTTCTTGATCTTTAATAGGAATCCAAGCGCTTAAAAAATAATGCTGAACAACAGCTAACCAACCCCCTTTAACTGTTTCATCTAAAGATTTATCGCCGTGCTTTTCAATATCTGTAAATTTTAATTTATTATATTTTTCCTCTGGTTTTCCATAAGCTGCGCCCATATAGGTGGGCAATCGAAATCCTGATTTTTTTGCGTTTGCTGGATCAGGAGATGAATCTCTTTTTAACTGGGTAAATAAGCTTCCTTGCCAAGGTTGCGTTGTTTTATTTTCAATTTGATATTTTACTTGTATGGAATAATCGCCTTTTTTAAATTCAAATATTTTCCTAGCGTGCAGTCCTTGCGCCCAAGTGTAGTCAAGGACTACCTCTAATTTATTACCACTTAATTCATAGTGCGGTTGTACCGATGTGAATAACGGTCTTTCCTCTGAATCCAAATCTTTACCGGAAGCACTAATGACCCCACTTTGTGCAATATAATCTAGCGCGTCACTTTGATTTAACAATACAAAAGGCTGATCAGATTTTTCAATAGAAACTGGGTAACGCAATAGGGCAGCATAAACAATGTCTCCACCTTTTAAATCAATGGCAAGATCCATCACATCTGTTTTAACTGTTATTCGTTGAGCTGAGTTTTTTGAGTCAGCAACGGAAGTCGTTTTTTGAGTTACAGAAATACCCGTAGGAACAGGAGGTAAATCGCTGGCAGCTTTAATTGGACTTTCTATTTTAGTTTGAGACTCGGGAAGTGATTCAGTTTGATGATTGTCATTAGTCGCCGTAGAAATATAAGAGGTATTGTCTGTGTTGTAGTCTTCTTTCCATTGATAAATAAGCGCATAACTCACAGCAGCCAAAGCAAACATTAAAGCAAAACGAATTATATTCATAAAAATCACGAATTACGCTGACGGTTAGGTGGTAAAGGAACAAAATCACACCCCCCTTTACAGCAGGGGTTGCATCTTATTAAACGAAAAAAAATCAGTCTAATTGCTATCAAAGGTCCATAACAATTAAAAGCTTGTTTAGCATATTCAGAACAAGAGGGATAAAAACGACAAGAGGGCGTCATTAGCGGACTGACAAAGCGTTGATACCCCTTAATGATCAATAATATAAACTGTGAGATCCATCGGGCGAATTTTTTGCGTAGCAACACTACTCAATTCCTCTCGTTCAAATCTCTCATTGTTCGATTTGTAAGCCGAGTCCATCCACTGGCTAATCGTTCAAACAATTGTTCATTAGGCATTTTTCCAGATAATCGTAATGCCAACACGACGATATCCCAATGTGATAACTGATTTTTGTTCAGACGAAATGACTCTCGGACAACACGCTTGATTCGATTCCGCGCTACCGATTTACGCACATTTTTCTTAGGTACAACCACACCCAAACGAGCAACGTCCCAAGTATTTGGGCGAGCGAGTATCAGAAATTCAGCTCCTGAATGTTTAAAAAGTGCTTGTTTAAAAACGGCAGAAAAGTCTTCTTTCTCCGTTAGGCGATTTTCAGATAAATACGAGTATTCATTCACGTTCAAGGTGCGCGCAATCTAAATGAGGATGTATAAAAGAGCTAAATATGTGCTCTGAAATTGAGTAAGAATTCTAATTTAGAGGGTTCAAGTCTAAAGCCAAGAGGTTCTAGACTGAAAAATTAAACACACAAACGTTTTCGTCCCTTAGCCCTTCTTCTGCTTAAAACTACACGGCCGTTCTTTGTTGCCATACGGGCTCGAAATCCGTGCGTTCTTTTTCTCTTCAGCTGACTTGGTTGAAAAGTGCGCTTCATGGTCTGCTTCCTGTTTCATGTAACTATCGTGCAACAGCACAAAAATGAGCGGCAATTCTAGGGAATTCAGAAAAAAAAGGCAATGCATAAAGCATGACTAATTAAATTCAGCTTAGATAAGGTTAATTTTTAAAAGTTTCAGTCAGCCTCATCATTATTAAAATATAAAGTATATATATGAAGATGTTTATTATGTTTGTTATTACTGCGCAGCTTTTTTGTTAATAACAAGAATTTATTGTTATTAATCAATATATTGATGAGATGATATCTGTTGTATTAGAGGGCTTATTAGCTGAGTAATTGGGATGGACCTAGCTTGGTTGAATTGTGGATAACTTTATCCATGGAGTTATGCAGTGGAATTAACCAATGAGGACCACAGGGATATTCATGATTCATCCACAGCCAAGTTGATTATAAAATGACCTGTATGTGGTTGATATAGAGGAATATTTATCCCCATGCTTGTGGATAACTGAGTTCAACGGGAGTAGAATCCGGCTTCATGTTTGCTTTTTTATTAAGTGAGGCAAGGCTTCTTATTCAAATCAGAGTCTCGTGCTTGCATCGTTAGGGTGAATGACACCTCCCTTAATTAGGATATTTATCAAGCAGGGAAAGCGTTCTGTCTTTATAAAATGAAACACGAAGTAGAAAAAATTTTCCCTTTTTGTGGGGGGTATTATTATGGAAGGTCTTTGGCCTCAATGTTTGGACCGACTGCAGGACGAGTTGTCTGCTCAGCAATTTAATACTTGGATTCGACCACTACAAGCTGAATGGCTTCAGATTAATAGTGTTCGTCTGTTGGCGCCGAATCGATTTGTTTTAGATTGGATTAACGAGAAATTTTTAAATCGAATTACGGAGATTCTTTCTGAATTGGTAGATCAATTAGTGGAGGTAAAGATCGAAATAGGTTCTCGATCATCAGCCAAACAGCAAAGGAAATTAGTTGAAATGGCTGTTGAAAATACTTCAGAAGCTGTTTTACAAACGACAGCATCAAGTACCGTTGTTTCTTCAGCTGAACGAATGAATGAGCCATCAATTAAAAATAATGCACCACGAGAAGTTGACGTCGGTGGCACGATTAAACATAAGAGTAGTTTAAATGCCAGTTTTACCTTTGATAATTTTGTAGAAGGAAAATCGAACCAGTTAGCTAGAGCTGCTGCCAGTCAAGTAGCTGAGAATCCTGGTGGTGCTTACAATCCTCTGTTTTTGTATGGGGGTGTTGGTTTAGGTAAGACCCATTTGATGCATGCAGTGGGTAACTATATGGGCATTCAAAACAGAAATGCAAAAATTGTTTATTTGCATTCAGAGCGCTTTGTCGCGGATATGGTGAAGGCATTACAGATTAATGCCATTAACGAGTTTAAAAGATATTATCGTTCCGTCGATGCGCTTTTGATTGACGATATCCAATTTTTTGCTGGTAAGGAGCGTTCGCAAGAGGAGTTTTTTCATACTTTCAATGCCTTGTTAGAGGGCGGTCAACAAATGATTCTTACTTGTGATCGCTATCCAAAGGAAATTAGTGGTGTTGAAGAGCGCTTAAAATCTAGGTTTGGTTGGGGATTAACTGTTGCAGCAGAGCCACCAGAATTAGAAACTCGAGTCGCTATTCTGATGAAGAAGGCAGAAAATGCAAAAATACATTTGTCTCCAGAGGTTGCTTTCTTTATCGCTCAAAAAATCCGCTCTAATGTAAGAGAGTTAGAAGGCGCGCTAAAACGAGTGATTGCTAATGCGCATTTTACGGGTAGAGCCATTACATTGGAATTTGTTAAAGAATCACTTAAAGATTTGTTGGCGCTACAAGATAGACAGGTCAGCATCGATAATATCCAGAAAATGATCGCTGAATATTACAAAATTAAAATTTCTGATTTACATTCAAAACGCCGTAGTCGTTCTGTTGCTCGTCCGCGTCAAGTCGCCATGGCTTTAGCCAAGGAGTTAACTAATCATAGTTTGCCTGAAATTGGTGATGCGTTCGGCGGGCGTGATCATACAACGGTGTTGCATGCTTGCAGAAAAGTATTGGAGCTGCGTAGTGAAGATGGCGATATACGTGAAGATTATACTAATCTACTTCGCCTATTAACGACGTGATCATTTTTTAAATAATATTGCATTAAATCTTTAGATTCATGGGTGCTTTATGAAATTCAGCGCGCAAAGAGAAGTTTTATTAAAACCACTACAACAGGTGGTCGGTATTGTTGAAAGAAAACAAACAAATCCGATTTTGAGCAATTTATTGGTGAATGTAAGTGGTACCAGCGTGACCTTTACTGGAACGGATAGTGAACTTGAATTAGTGGTGCATTTGCCTTGGGTACAAGTAGAAGAAGCGGGTGAAATTACTTTGCCAGCTAAAAAATTATTAGATATTTGTCGTTCTTTACCCATTGAGTCGGATGTCGTTATTTCTGGCGAAGATAATCGTGCATTAATACAAGCACATCAAAGTCGTTTTGTTTTATCCAGCTTACCTGCTGTTGACTTCCCTAATTTAAAAACAATTTCTAGTACTATTGAAATTCAGTTATCACAAAAAAAATTAAAGCGTTTACTAGAAACCACAGCTTTTTCTATGGCACAGCAGGATGTACGTTATTTTTTGAATGGTATTTTATTGGAAGTATCTGGAAATCGGCTTCGAAGTATTGCAACAGATGGTCATCGATTGTCTTTAAGTGATGAAATTTTAGAAAAAGAATTCACTGATTTAACCCAAGTGATTGTACCTAGAAAAGGTGTGATGGAACTTATTCGTTTATTGGAAGATACGGATCAATTAGTTACGCTGGCGCTCAGTAATGCTCATATCAGATTGCACATGGATCATATGATTTTTACTTCTAAATTGATTGACGGCCAATTTCCAGATTATGAGAAAGTCATTCCAAAAAGTAGTCAGCAGGTATTTATTGGTGAGCGTGAATCATTAAAGCATGCATTAAGTCGAGTCGCTATTTTATCAAATGAAAAATATAAAGGAGTTCGTCTACAGCTGAGTGATGGTAATTTAATATTAACTGCGAATAATCCAGAGCAAGAAGAAGCGGAAGAAAGGCTAGAAATTGATTATCGTGGGGAGACTTTTGAGGTTGGTTTTAACGTGAACTACTTGTTAGATATTTTGCAAATTCTCACTGTACCTTATGTAAAAATATCTTTTGCTAATATAAATAGTAGTGCGGTAATTCGTGGCGTAGATGATGATCAGGCAGTCTATGTTGTTATGCCGATGAAGCTTTGACGGGTTATTTAGTATGAATGCCTTTTAAATCAGTATGTTAGATTTTATTCGGGTGGCTTGTTTAAGAAATCTGATTTCAATTGAACTGGAATTACACTCAAACTTTAATTTTTTGTTGGGCGCAAATGCCAGCGGTAAAACCAGTTTTTTAGAAGCCATTTATTTATTAGGAACTGGACGTTCTTTTCGATCATCTTATATCAGAGATTTAATTAATTTAAAGGAAGTCGAAAGCACGATTTTTGGAAAATTATTACCCTCTCCTATCGCTCCATTAGGAAATACGCTTGCGCTAAGAAAATCTGTTTCTGGTGAAAGCAAAATTTTGCTCAATGGAAAAATGCAAAATAGCATTGCCTCTTTTGCTAAGTTATTACCCGTGCAAATTATTGGTCCAGACCTAGAATTATTTGCTGATTCTAGGTCCGGTGTAAGACGTCAATTTTTGGATTGGGGTCTTTTCTATGAGAATGAAATCTATTGGGGAATGTGGAAAACTGCTAGAAAAATTCTTTCTCAACGCAACGCGTTACTTAAACAGCCAACAATTGATTTTAAACAGTTAGATTATTGGGATGAGCAGTGGGCTGAGATTTCTGAACAATTAAGCCTATTGCGATTGGATTATTTAAATCGATTAATCCAATCTGCGGTATTTAGGCAAACGAATTTTGTCGAATCAGCTCATTTTTCTATTGAATATCATAGAGGTTGGCCTCAAAAAAAGCCTTTAATTGATTACTTAATTGAATCTCGAGATCGAGATCGAGCTAAAGGTAATACTCAATATGGTATCCATAGAGATGACATAAAAATAGCGGTTAAAAATCGCATGGCAAGTGAAATGCTTTCTCGCGGCCAAAAAAAGCTCATGACGTTGCAGCTACGTTTTGCTCAAGCCAGCCTTTTGGTGCAACAGCGTCCCCACTTAAAAAGTGTTTTTTTATTAGATGATCTTGCTTCTGAGTTAGACCTAACACATCAGAAAAAAGTGATTAAATCTTTATTAGATTTAAATTATCAGTCGATTATTACAAGCACATCGAGAAATTTAGTGTGGGAACAGATAATTCAGCATCAGCATGGCAATGGACAGAAGGGTTTTCGAATGTTCCACGTGGAACATGGAAATATTATAGATGCAGAAGCAAATCTGGTTATATAGCAATTGTTTCACGTGAAACATGCTTACCCTGCCCCTTTATCTGGTACAATGACACGCCATAATTTTCAGTTCATCGTATTGATTAGCCTCGAAAAAACATCGTTCTTATCTGCATTAAACTTAGGAAAATCTCATGAGTGAATCTTACGACTCTTCCAGTATTAAGGTGCTTAAAGGTCTTGATGCTGTTCGCAAACGACCTGGTATGTATATTGGGGACACCGATGATGGTTCTGGTCTACATCATATGGTTTTTGAGCTAGTAGATAACTCTATTGATGAAGCCCTAGCTGGTCACTGTACAGAAATTCAAATTATTATTCATGCAGACGAAACAATTACAACAATAGATGATGGTCGAGGAATTCCTGTCGATATGCATGAAGAAGAAGGTGTTTCTGCTGCAGAAGTCATTATGACTGTGCTGCATGCTGGTGGAAAATTTGATGATAATACCTATAAGGTTTCAGGCGGTCTTCATGGCGTAGGTGTTTCTGTTGTTAATGCGCTATCAGAGGAATTTCGTTTAAGAATTTCTCGTAACAATCAGATCTATCAGCAAATTTATCATCACGGTGTACCACAAGCACCGCTACATGTTGTTGGTAAATCAACAAAAACAGGGACTGAGTGTTATTTTAAGCCTAGCCGAGAGACTTTTACCAATATCAAGTTTAGTTATGAAATTCTTGCCAAGAGATTGAGAGAATTATCTTTTTTAAACTCTGGCGTAAAAATCATT
>JAHFSE010000112.1 GCA_023265895.1 Gammaproteobacteria bacterium | reverse complement strand
TATTTCAGAAATATGTGCATTCTTACTTTATAGAGAGCGATCTTTGTCGTATCTGTTATCAGAAAAATAGAGGGTATCCCGGCGATTTTTCTATGATGGAATTGATTTGGTTAGGGCGAACGGATCCTATCCGTTTCAGATATCGAGGTACTTCTCAAATTGGAGAGTTGCTCAATGCTTTTACCCTAGATTCTGCAAATTGTCGTGCAAACGAAGCTAGAATACATTATTTCATACAGCAGATTACCGCGCGCAATAGAATGAAAATTGCCTCAATTGGTGCTGGCTCTGCTATCGAATTGCGTTTAGCTTTAACCCAGCAACCACATTGTTTTGGTCAAGCTGATTTATTGGATCAAGATTTCGGTGGCTATCAATCTTTATCTGCGCAGTTAACCTCAACACAGCAGGGCAAATTTCACTATTATCCTGGCAATGTATTTCGTACGGTATTAGCAACGAATGATGATCAGTATGAACTGATGTATTCTGCGGGATTATTCGATTATTTGGATGCAAAGACTTCCTGTAGGTTAATTAGTCGTTTGTGGAGGAAATTGGTTTCTGGTGGTGAATTAATTATTACTAATGTTCGTCCTGGAAATCCCACTCGATTATGGATGGAGTATGGTGCTGAATGGTATTTGGATTATAAGGATGAGCAACAGTTGTATTTGCTAGCTACACTCATTGAAGAGAGTGTAGGTGGTAATGTGCGTTCAGTTGTGCATAAAGACACTTACGGCGTTTATCAATATTTGCATCTGCAAAAACCCGGTTAATATGACATGGATTTTTTGGCCTTTTCAGGGTTAGTCGCCCTTTTTTTGAGCCTGCTTAGTATTTATCAACTTACGCGTCAGCCCTATGCCCATACCTATCAGAAGTTATGGGTAGCTTTTAGTGCTGCTCTAGCTGGTTGGGGCCTTTTTTTCTTTTTGGGTTTTACTGCGGTTAACGATGATTTTCGGTTATTTTATTTCCGCTGTGTTAATTGGGTTGCGACTTGGATTCCCATCATTTTTTTCCATTTTGTATTAGAGCTTACCGAGTCTACTAAGAAATATCGTTTGGCTTTACCTTTGGGTTATGGAATAACCGCGTTCTATTTTTTAGTATGTTTCATTTTTTCTGCTGCTTTTATTCCTTCCATTAGTTTATTTCAGCCTGGTTTGTATTATCCAGATGCTGGGCCTCTCTACCTCGGTGAGCTGTTATTATTTATTTTTTTTGTAAATTTAGCTTTTGTTTTGGCAGCAATGACGCTGAAAAATGCTTCTCATAGAAAAAAAGCACAATTAAAAATATTAATTGTTTCTACTGCCATTGGTTTTTCTGGTGGTTGCACCACCTTTTTTATGGTCTTTGATATTCCCGTGTATCCCTTGGGCGCCGTTGGGCCAGCGATTATGGGCGTCATTAATGCCTACGCCATGGTGCGTTATCGCCTATTTGATACCTCCACTATTTTAAGTTTAACCACCGGTCGCATTCTTTCCTACAGCATCATTTTGCTGGGTTATTTCTTATTAACTCGCAGTGATCAATTCGCTATTTATGTGTATTTACTGATTTGCTGTGAAGGCTTTTATCGCTTGAAATTAGTGATTGAGCGCAGTTCCAAAAATTTATTGCGTAAAGATGGCGTTAATCCTGAAACCTTCTTGTTGAAGCTAAAAAAAGGTCTCACTCAAATCGACAGTTTAAATGATGTGTTAGCCACCTTAGAAGAGGCCTTATTAGATACGCCTTATCGAGTGAAATCTTTGGCGTTGATTGATATTCAATTAACACCGGATCAACAAGCGCGAGTGTTGTCGTTAGGTATAAATCCAGCCTTATCAGATAAATCATTTTATGAGCTGATGCGTCATAATACTCGCGTCTGTTATGTCGACGATCTATCTAATGCTGAAGCCGCACAACCTTTTAATATTCAGCCAGCGGATATTTACATTCCCTTTATTAATAACCAGCAAGTCAATGGTTTTGTTTTATTATCCAGTAATACAGATCGTGATGCTTCTTATGACATGATGAGTTTATTCGATTGGATTTCTATTCATTTGGGTAATGCTTTGGAGCTCATCAACCAACGTAGCCGTTTAATTTCTGCCGCGAGTGCTGAAAAAGAAAATATTATTTCCTTATTGAAAAGTTTAGCCGGTAGTATTGCGCACGAATTAAAAACCCCCTTAGGTATGATGATGACCAACGCAGAGTTGGGTTCTAAGCTGGTGGTTTCCAACGATGCAGATTATCCGCAGAAAGTGCGAAGCCGATTCGATCGCATTTATCAAGTAGGTCGTAGTGCTTTGCAGGTAGTCAATTTGATTTTGAATAATATGAAAAACCAAGAAATTGATGCCTCACAATTTGCTCAGTTCAGTGCTTTAAAATTAATGAATCGATCGGTGCAAGAATACAGTTGTGAATATAAATTCGATCAACCCATTAAGGATAAAATTCATGTTGTCCAAAAAAATGATTTTGATTTTTTAGGTTCAGAAACACTGTTTGTTTTTGTGATTTTTAATTTGCTTAAAAACGCGGCTTATTACATGAACACCAAACCTGATAATCACATTGATATTTGGTTAGAGCAACAGACTAAGCAAAATGCGATCTATATTAAAGATTATGGCCCGGGCGTACCCGAAACGATTTTGCCCTATCTATTCGAGAGTTTTATTACCTCAGGGAAAAAAGACGGTACTGGTTTAGGATTACCTTTTTGTAAGCGTGCGATGAAAAGTTTCGGTGGTGACATTGATTGTCAATCGGAATTAGGTCAGTACACACTGTTTACTCTGACCTTTCCGAAAATCCATTAATATTCTTTATTAATCCTTTGGGCATTTATCCTGCCAAGCAATAGTAAACCACAAATGACTTGATGGATGACTGACCATTCCTACATGTCCGCCTAATTGTTCGGCAATCAATTTGGTTGCCAATAATTCAAACGCAACACCAATCAAAAAACGAGTTTCTACATAATCGGTTTTTTTGCGAGAGAAGAAATAACTTGCTACATGCAAGCGTTTGCTAAAGGAATCCGATAAATTCACTAAATCAAATTTCAGCTGTCGACGTGTATGATCCAAACTGACATACACCGTAATATCGTCCGCCATATCAACCATCGAGTAATTAATCATATTGTAAATTAGCCGGCTGGTGCGATAAAAATCACAACTCAGTGATTGAGGCACTTCTTCAGAAAACTTAATTTTAATGGCGGGTAAAAAAGGTAAATAAGCTAAGTTTAATTCACTGATAAATCTTTCTTGTGAAACTGTTTCACATTCTGCTTTGAAGGCACCATTTCTAATTTTAAGATAATCAGACACATTGCGAACATGGGTGGCAATCATGTGATTTGATAAAAAAGCACCGGCAAAAAATAATTTATATTCTTGTGGTTCTAAGTCATTCACATTTTCGAGAAAGCTAGTGATGTTTGAGGATAAATCCAAAATATGATCAGTGGAAATAAAAGCCACTTGATCTCGGTACTGCTCTTGATTTTCTAAATCAGAATATAATTTTTTAATTCTGTGGTTATAGGCAAATTCGTCATGAATCAGCACGGCATTTTTGACTGTATCAAAAATTTCACTCACTTCCCAAGGTTTATTACAGTAAGCAACCACTTGACCGGCATTAATGGCCGCTTTGGCCACTTCTAATTCAGAAATAGCTGTACTCATAATTCGACTGATATCTGGCCATCGAGTGAGTGTTGTTTTCAGCAACTCCAAACCATTTTGAATGGGCATATTATAATCGGAGACAATAACGCAAATATCTTGGTGGTGTTGTTCCAGTAAATGAATCGCCTGTTCGGCATTATAAGCAACCAAAACTTTGCAGTGTTCTAACGCCATAATATCGGTAAACAACTCACCGTATTCTGGTTCATCATCGACAAATAAAAGGGTGCGACCGTGTAGTAAAGTATTTTCTTGCATAAGCTATGTCACCTAATCCATGGGAGTTAAATCCATTCACTTCGCATCTTCAATCGTGCTTAATGTAGAAGTCTAATCAAATTAAAACACTTAAACAGCTTAGTTGAAATACAGCTATTTGACTATGAAAGAGGTACTGACAGTTGCGTCGCCATTTTAATTGCCGCTAACAAACTGCTGGCATGGGCTTTTCCTGTGCCAGCCAAATCCAATGCGGTGCCATGATCCACGGAGGTGCGAATGATGGGTAAACCCAGGGTGATGTTTACCGCTTCGCCAAATCCCTGCTGTTTCAGGACGGGTAATCCTTGATCGTGATACATGGCAAGTACGGCATCAACGCCTCGTAGTGAGGCCGTGGTGAATGCGGTGTCTGCGGGCACGGGTCCAATTAATTGCAAACCTTGTTGGCTTAGTTGCGTTAAAGAGGGAATGATAATGTCGATTTCTTCTCGTCCTAAATGACCTTGTTCGCCAGCATGCGGATTGAGTCCGCACACCAGGATGTTAGGTTTTTGAATGTTAAACCGATGCATTAAATCCTTATGCAAAATGGTGATAATTTCTTGCAGTAAATGAGGTGTAATTGCATCGGCTACTTGTCTTAAGGGTAAATGGGTCGTGACTAATGCGACACGGAGTTGTGGTGTTGCTAACATCATGACGACGCGAGGCGTTGCGGTGAGTTCTGCTAAAAATTCTGTGTGGCCAGTAAATGCAAAGCCTGCGTCGTTAATAATGCCTTTGTGTACGGGTGGTGTGACCAAAGCAGAAAATTGTTGTGTGAGGCAGCCTTGAGTAGCGATACGTAAAGTCTCTAACACATAAGCGCTGTTGCGCGAGTCTAGGCGTCCGGCCACACTGGGTGTTAGCAGTGGGCAATGTTGAATCCATAATTCGCCGGGTGCTTGTTGTGTGAGTTGTGTCGAATAAGGTGTTAGCTGAACGGATAAATTCAGTTGTTGTGCTCTGGCTTGCAGAAGATTTTGATCGCCCACCACACACCAGGGAATTGTGCGCGGATGATGGGCCAATTGCACAATTAATTCGGGCCCAATGCCTGCAGGTTCACCGCTGGTGATGGCAATGCATTTCATGGTGTTGGTGCGCTGGTATTTTCTTGAGTGGGCAGTTTAATTTCAACAAAAGTAGCGCGACGAATTTCTTTTAACCAAGCGTCCAATTCATCTTCATATTTGCGTTTAAAAATTAAATTTTTAGCTTGATTGCTGCGAAAGGTTTCGCTCATGTCTTGTTGGCGACGATCGGATATTTTTAAAATATGCCAGCCGAAGTGCGAGCGGAATGGTGCAGAAATATGCCCCACTGCGGTGGCATTCATCACTTGTTCAAATTCAGGCACCATTTGATCTGGTGAAACCCAGCCGAGATCACCGCCATTGCGTGCACTGCCAGGATCTTCCGAATAGGTTTTGGCCAGCACAGAAAAATCAGCGCCTTTTTTGAGTTGTTGATAGAGATCATCCATCAGCAATTTAGCTGTGGTATCAGAACGAATTTCTGTCGGTTTAATGAGAATATGTTGTACCGCGGTTTGTTGTACGACTTTTTCCGTATCGCCGCGTTTTTCCGTCAGTCGCACGATATGAAAACCGCTGGCGCTCCGTATGGGTGCGCTGATTCCTCCCACTTTCATATGCAACACTGTGTCGGCAAATACGCTGGGCAATTGTCCCGCTTTGCGCCAACCTAAGTCACCCCCTTCTAGTGCTGTATGACCGGCAGAATAAGTGAGTGCTAGGGATTCAAACGTGGTTTTTTTATCTCGTAATTGTTGATCAATATTTTGAGCTAATTGCTCTGCTTGCTGAATTTCTTCGTGGCTGGGTGTGTCAGATATCGGCACTAAAATATGATGTACATGATATTCGGTGCCAATGGATTGTTGCGCGATGGGCGATTGTAAAAAATGCTGCACATCTTGATCGGTAATTTGAATGCGGCTGCTGACGTAGCGTTGTTGTACTTGTGAAATTAAGCGCTCTAAATAAATTTGTTGACGAAAATCTGCGTAGGGCAAATGTTCTAGGGCTAATTTTTTTTGGAATTGTTCAACGCTCACATGATTTTGTTCTGCAATGTGTTGGATGGTTTCGTTGACATCATTATCGCTGACTCGAATGCCAGCGTGTGCGGCCAGTTGAGTTTGAATGGATTCTAAAATCAGCCGTTCTAATACTTGTTTGCGCAGTGTCTCTGTAGGAGGCGCTGGATGATTTTGCTGTTTGAGTTGCGCTTCAATGAGTTGTGTTCGGTGTTGTAATTCGGAGGTGAGAATGACGTCGTTGTCTACAATGGCAGCAATTGAGTCGAGTGGTTGGGGGGGCGTGGAGGTGCTTTGACTGGATGCAGTAAAGCTGATGCTAATAAGGCTCAGTGCTGCGATAAAAAATAAAATAGTTCGTGAAAAAAATAATGGGGTCATAAATTTTCGATGCAGCTCGGGTGATGTGAATTGGGAGACCATTCTAACGGATTACAACAAGGCGTCAATTTGACTGTTTTAATCCAGGAATACTGGGCGCGAGTGTTTTTTCCAAGTCATCACCCAATTGACTCAGGCCTTTGAGTTCGATGGTGAAGAGCAGCGCGTAGCGCGGCGACAATACATCTGTGGTATCGGTTTCGCTGAGTCGTTGACGAATGACCAACCCGCTACGCCAGCAGCAACTGGTGTATTCGAAACCGCTTAAATATTCCAGTGAATGACGCTCATTAAAGTCATATTGCCAGGCATTGAGTATGCGCCAACGGTTAGTCAGTGGTTGCGCAAAGGAAAGTTGCGATTGTTCTAATGCGGTCAAATCGGTGGTTGCTCGCCTGAATCGATAATTGGCATTGAAGACATGGTTGGCGTCTGGGTGCCACTGAAATTGTGAGCGCAACGTATCTATTTGCTTGTCGGCGGGATTCCATTGGAAATCGATTATGCTGCGTGTATTAGCATTCCACTCAATTTGTGTGGAGGAAAAAAATTGATGAATGGGGGTTTTGTTATCGCTGTCGTCATGGGTGAGTTGAATTTGCGGTGCGCGTTGAAAGAGTACTTGGCCTAAGCTGCTTGAAATCAATGAACGGCCTTCAGCGCTATACAAATGGCTGGTGAGGCTTAAGCTGAGGCGATTGCTATCGCCGATACGATCTAAACCGCTAAATCGATTCAATCGGTAGAGTTGCGCCAGATCAAAATTTAATGCGCTGGAATCTAATATCGGAATGGCAGATTGATTTTGGTAGGGCACATACAAATAAAATAATCGGGGTTCTAGAGTCTGTTGGTAGGTTTGGTGTGAGAATGTTACGGGGCGCTGAAAATACAATTTTGAATCCCAATCAAAGCGCGGTAGCGTCCGATGCAAGGTGTTGTTATGTCCCTCTTCAAAGACATATTCGGTGTTGAGTAAGCTGAGCTGAGGGCGTGAGAAAGCCCAGCTGTTTTCAAAGGTGTAACCCACCTGAGATTCCCAATGAGCCCGTTGCACCTTGGGATAATGATTGGCGGTAGGTTGCTCGAAATAGGCATATTCCCACTGATTTTTCCAATTCACGCGACTATTTTGCCATTGTTTCAGTGGATGGTTAGTTTCCACATTAATTTTGGGTAATTGTCGGTAAGGATAATCT
>JAHFSE010000111.1 GCA_023265895.1 Gammaproteobacteria bacterium | reverse complement strand
CGTAAAAATCATTCTAAAAGATGAAAGATCCGGACAAGAAGATGTTTTTCAATATGAAGGTGGTTTAAAAGCTTTTGTTGAGTATCTGAATCAAAATAAAACACCTTTAAATGATATTTTCTATTCTTCCTCATTTAAAGAAGAAGAAGGTATTGGTGTCGAGGTAGCCATGCAGTGGAATGATGGTTATCAAGAAAATGTATATTGTTTCACTAATAATATTCCTCAGCGAGATGGCGGTGCACATTTAGCTGGTTTTCGCAGTGGATTAACACGGATTCTAAATAATTATATGGAGCAAGAAGGCTTTTTGAAAAAAGCTAAAGTAAGTACGTCTGGTGATGATGCTCGGGAGGGGTTAACCGCAATTGTTTCGGTAAAAGTGCCAGATCCAAAGTTTTCGTCTCAAACTAAAGACAAATTAGTGTCATCTGAAGTCAAGCCTGTAGTAGAGCAAGCAATAGCTTCTTATTTCAATGATTATTTGATGGAAAAGCCACAAAATGCTAAGGCTATTATACAAAAAATCATTGATGCTGCTCGAGCACGAGAAGCGGCTCGCAAAGCGCGCGAAATGACGCGTCGTAAAGGAGCCTTAGATATTGCCGGGTTGCCAGGAAAATTAGCTGATTGTCAGGAAAAAGATCCTGCACTGTCAGAGTTATTTTTGGTTGAGGGAGATTCCGCCGGTGGTTCTGCAAAACAAGCGCGCAATAGAAAAAACCAAGCTGTATTACCTTTAAAAGGTAAAATTCTCAATGTGGAAAAAGCGCGCTTTGATAAAATGCTTGCTTCCGCTGAAATTGGTACGTTGATTACAGCGCTTGGTTGCGGTATCGGACGAGAGGAATTCAATATAGAAAAATTACGATACCACCGTATCATTATTATGACGGATGCTGATGTCGATGGTTCACATATTCGCACTTTACTATTAACTTTTTTCTTTCGACAAATGCGAGAAATTATCGAGCAAGGCTTTATTTATATTGCACAGCCGCCACTGTATAAAATTAAAAAAGGAAAATATGAAGAGTATTTGAAAGATGAGGCTGCACTAGAACATTATTTGATGCAGGCTGCATTGGATGGTTCTACCTTACATATATCAGCAGCAGCGCCGGCTATTAGTGGCACTGCGTTAATGTCTCTGATGCAAGAATATAAAGCTGTAATGAATCGAGTGGAACGACTAGGAGCTATTTATCCAAAATTATTTGCGGAGCAGTTAATTTACTCTCCTATGCTTTCTGAAGCTCACTTGATGGATGATTCTTTTATTAATACTTGGGCTGAGAATCTAACAAAAAAATTAAGAGGACTGCAGAATCCAGCAGAGCGTTATACAGTTCGAGCTCAGAAACATCCAGAACGTAAAGAGTCGACGCTAAGCTTAAGTTATCAAGCTCATGGCGTAGATCATGAATATTTAATTCGGTATGAGTTTTGGTTATCGGATGATTATCATGCGCTCACACAACTGGGCGCCCAAATTAATAATCTTTTAGAAAAAGG
Organism: Gammaproteobacteria bacterium; assembly: GCA_023265895.1. Classification (GTDB taxonomy): domain Bacteria; phylum Pseudomonadota; class Gammaproteobacteria; order Pseudomonadales; family JAHFSE01; genus JAHFSE01. The sequence goes on along the minus strand of JAHFSE010000111.1, from coordinate 6,270 downwards.
CGCGTATGTTCAACGAGGTGAAAAAAGAGCAGAAGTACATAGTTTCAAGCAGGTTGTTGATTGGTTATTACAAGAATCTCGTCGAGGTCATACGATTCAGCGCTATAAAGGTCTTGGCGAAATGAACCCTGAGCAATTGGCTGAGACCACAATGAATACTGAAACAAGACGCATGTTATGCGTGACGATTGAAGATGCTATTGCCGCAGATCAAATATTTACTACACTAATGGGAGATGCTGTGGAGCCTCGTAGAGCATTCATTGAAAGCAATGCACTGCGAGTTGCAAATTTGGATATATAGCGTTATCCCAACTTTAGAAGTGCTGGATGACGCTCAGCACTTCTAAAGTTGGATTGAGCGATGATTAATTGGTTAAAATTGTATGATCGTTTTGAGTCTCATCATGAAGCGTCTTTAACAACATCGCAACGTGTTGGATATGGATTGATTGCAACGCTGTTGGAGTGCTTAGTTTATTTCTCCATACCTCTTTTTCAGTGGCGAGAAGTTTATATTCTCCCTCGTAGTAGTTTGGATTTTGCTATTCCTTTTGATGAATGGGCAATTATTCCTTACATTTCATTATATTTTTTAATTTTATATGCATTTTTAAAAAGCCCTTCAGTTGCTGTGCCTCGTTTATGTAAGAATATTTGTATTGTTGCAGGTATCGCTGCGATTTTTTATTTTTTCTTCCCTACACGATTAGAGCGTGTTGATGTTGCTATGAGTATGGATTCCTTATCACAAATGATTCGTTTGCTTTATAGTTTCGATACACCGCTTAATTGTTTTCCTTCACAACATTGTGCAATTGCTGTTTTATGCGTGGCTGCGCTGATGGATACAAATAAAACAGAAAATTTCGTTTATTTTTTATGGGGATTATTAATTATTTGGTCTACCATTGCTGTTCAGCAACATGTAACCATTGATGCTGTTGCTGGGATATTAATCGGTTTAATTGTATATTGGTTTGGAAATAAATCAGAACGAAGAGAAATGGAAACTTTATAGTTAATGACCTACATTGCACTTGTTATTTTTCATTTAGCGACAGTGTTTCCTGCATTTATAATAGGCACTATTTTAATCTTTAAAAGAAAAGGCACCCATTCCCATAAATTTTTTGGCAAAATTTATCTGCTCTTAATGCTAATAACGGCAGTCATTACTTTGTTTATCCCTACTCAAGTTGGCCCACGTTATTGGAACCATTTTGGTTTTATTCATCTGTTAAGTCTGCTTACTTTGATTACGGTTCCCGTTGCTTATTTCGCTGCTCGCCGCGGTGATATAAAAACGCATCGTGACAATATGATAGGGCTATATGTGGGCGGAATTTTAATTGCCGGGAGTTTTGCTTTATTCACCCCAGGCCGTTTATTACATGATTGGTTATTTTAACTAAGAGAGTTTTCTGTGGCTGAGCCGCTCAAAAATCATTTTGGAGAAAACATTCCCTATGTGATTTCTGAGATGATTTCATCCGTTTATCCATCATTCCCTCAGAATTCCTTTATAACGGAATCGCTTGAAGATTACGCCTATTTAGAATTGATGCAACGTGCTTGGAAAATAGCGCATGCTTTACGAAAATACTTGCCTGGAGATTATTCTCAAGCAATTAATATTTTAATAGCGTCGTTGGGTCCAAAATTAGAAACCACTGAAAATTTTGGCATGGCTCCTTTTTTATATTTACCGCATGTTTTTTTTGTTGCGGAATATGGCCTAAATTATTTTGAAGTTTCTATGCAAGCACAATATGAATTAACGCAAAGATTTACCGCTGAATTTAGTCTTCGACCTTATTTAGAAAAATTTCCTCAAGAAACATTAGCGCAACTGAAAATTTGGGTAAAAGATGAGAGCCCCCATGTTCGTCGATTAGTTTCTGAAGGCTCTCGCCCTCGCCTACCATGGGCATCGCGTTTGTGTCAATTTCAGAAAAATCCAAAACCCATATTAAAAATATTAGAATTATTAAAAGATGATCCGAGCTTATATGTGAGGCGTTCGGTTGCCAATCATTTAAATGATATTGGTAAAGATCATCCAGAACTTTTAATTAAAGTAACAAAGCAATGGTTACATGAGGCCTCTGAGCAGAGATGCTGGTTAGTTCATCATGCACTGCGTTCAGCAATAAAACGCGGTGATTTGCAAGCTTTAGCGGTTTTAGGATTTAATAAACCTGTTCGGATCACGATCCATCAGTCAAATATAACGCCGTCCATTGTTTCCATTGGAGAATCAATTAATGTTCAGTTTTCGATAAAAAATACTGATTGTAAAATACAAAAATTACTTGTAGATTTTCGAATTCATTTCATTAAATCCAATGGAAAATCTTCACAAAAAGTCTTTAAATTAAAAAAGATTAAATTAGAAGGTGGAGAAATTCTTGAATTAAATAAACGTGTTTCATTAGCAGAAATGACAACTCGAAAACATTATCCTGGTATTCATTTAATCGATGTTTTAATTAACGGCCAAGTTGTTCATCTTGGGAAATTTGAGTTGGTAAAATAAATTAGCAAATAATTTTTCTATTACTGCTTATCTTGAGGTCCTTTTATCTATGTTTAATCTAATGATTAGAAGCCCCCTCTCAGCAAAGGAATGGCAGGCCTATTATAAGTTACGTTGGCAAGTTTTGCGGGCACCTCATGGGCAACTATTAGGTAGTGAGCAGGATGAATTAGAGGCTCAGGCTTTTCATGGGAGTGTTTTTACTGAGCAGCAAGATATAGTCGGTGTTGGTCGATTACATCGATTGACTGAACAAACGGGACAAATTCGTTATATGGCAGTGGCTGAAGCCTATCAGCGACAAGGTATTGGAATTCAGTTATTAAACTATTTAGAATCCATTGCGATTAATGAAAATATGAGAACAATAAAGCTGAATGCAAGAGAAAATGCGCTACCATTTTATTTAAGCTCGGGCTATCAAATAATTGGCGAGGGTCCGTTATTATACGGTGTAATTACTCATAAATGGATGATCAAAGAGTTGAATGATGTCTAAGAAACCTTTTCTCCCATTATATGAACCTGCACCCTGGTTTGTTGCAGCTTCTACTTCAAATCCACATTATAATTTCTCATCGGTTGGTGGTTTATTTGTGGCGATGACTTTTTTAGGATCTAAAAATCAAAAGTCGTCAGCTGAATTAAATCAGGCGTTTCGTACACATCGTGATTTATTTAATGATCAACATAGTTGTTGGTTTGGTGTCATGATGGATGCTGAAAATCAGCAACGAGCAGAATACCAAGAAAGTATGCCCGGTATTCGTTATTTCTGGGATTTTGATTTTAAAATTGCAAAACAATATCGAGTTTTACTGGATAATCAAATTTATTATTCATGCACTTTTATTATTAATCCCATGATGCGCATTATTTCAATTATTCCGCTAGCCAGTTCAGCAGAGCAGCATGTTTCCCAAGTATTAAATCAGTTGAATAAACTCATTATTGAAGATAGGAAATATTTTAAAATAGCACCTGTACTTATTATTCCAGATATTTTAGAACATGCATTATGCCGAACTTTAATTAATTACTATCATGAGCAAGGTGGTACAGATTCTGGTTTTATGAAAGAGAAGGAAGGTTATACGGTAGCGCAATTAGATCACAGTTTTAAGCGTCGTCAGGATTGTGTCATTGAAGATTTTGCTCTGCAGAAAGCAATCAGTATGCGTATTGCTAATCGGTTAGCGCCAGAAATTAAAAAAGCTTTTCAATTTAATGCAACTCGAATTGAGCGTTACATCGTTGCTTGTTATTCGGCAGAAGATAAAGGTTTTTTTCGCCCCCATCGGGATGATACAACTAAAGGAACAGCTCACCGACGCTTTGCTGTAACCATTAATTTAAATGCGGAAGAATTTGAAGGCGGTGAGTTATGTTTTCCTGAATTTGGTCGCCAAACGTATCGCGCACCGACCGGTGGTGCTGTAGTTTTTTCTTGTAGTTTATTGCATGAAGCGCGTCCGGTAACACAGGGGGTTCGTTTTGCTACTTTGCCCTTTCTATATGATGATGCCGCTGCTCAATTACGAGAGGAAAATTATCATTTTATTAAAAAATAAGCTAATTAATAATTTTTATTCATTGTTATGACTTCCGGTAATTGAATTTTCGATTGCGCTTGTTTTTCTACCGTGCTTATTTCATACATTTTATTCTGCATCCATTCTCTAACAGCTTCCATTAATTCTTCTATAGAGCGTGATTGCGTTTCAATAGGCTCGCCAATCACTATAGTAATTTCACCCGGCTTTTTAGTGAGATAATCTGGATGCCAAAATTCACCGGCATTATGTGCTACAGGTACAATAGGAAATCCAGATTCTTTTGCCAGAACAAAACCGCCACGCGATAAAGTGGAATTTTTACCTGAACGAATGCGAGTGCCCTCAGGAAAAATCAAAATACGACAGCCTTCTTTTAAGCGTTTTGTGCCTTGATCAATAATTTGTTGTAGTGCTGTACTCCGTTGGCTGCGATCAATCACAATGGGCTCCATTTTATTCAGCGCCCAACCGAAGATAGGAATTTGAATTAATGAATGTTTCAGCACTGTAATTTGTGGTGGAAATAGAGCTTGGAAATAAAAAGTTTCCCACTGGCTTTGATGCTTGCTTAAAATCACTGCAGGACCTTTAGGGATGTGACCCATAATTTTATAGGTAACACCGCAAGTGATGCGTAGCCAAGCAGTAATAAATACAGCCCAATGCGCCATAATAGGAAAACGAGATTTTATTGGTAAAAAAGGGCTAGCAAGAAGAACAACACAGCTGTAAATAAAAACGGATAAAATAAATCCAATATAAAAAAATACAGCGCCTAAATAAGCTTTTATGGAATGCGGATGATCATCTGCCGTCAGATGCATAAACTTTTCCTATTGAAAAAATTAGAGCGCTTGAGCCACAGCGAATAAATTATCATAGATAGAAATACCATCGGTATTTTCTGTTTTAATCATTCTTTCGCCCTTCCCCGTTCTGACTAAAATTCCGTGAGCGCCGACTTGCTGCGCAGCTTCTATATCACGCAAAGAATCGCCGACTAACGGCACACCCATTAAATTTATTTTCTCGTCATGAGCGATTTGTTTTAATAACCCGGGTTTAGGTTTTCGGCAAGCACAACCTTCATCCGGAATATGAGGGCAAAAATAAATGGCTTCTATTTTTCCACCAGCGGCATTAACCAAAGAATGCATTTTTTGATCCATAGCATCTAAGTCCGCAAGAGAAAAATACCCTCGCCCTACGCCCGACTGATTAGTGATAACAAAAATCCGATAGCCTTTTTGCGTGAGCAAAGCAATGGCTTCAATGCTGCCCTCAATGGGAATCCACTCATCCAGACTTTTAATATAAGCATCGGAATCTTCGTTAATCACACCATCGCGATCGAGGAGGATAATTTTTTCGCTCATATGTTTAACGCAGAAATATCTGCCACCGACAAAAATAAATTGTGTAGTCGTTGTAATAAGGCTAAGCGATTATCGCGTAAAGCTTCATCTTCTACGTTCACCATGACCTGTTCAAAGAAATCACCAATAGCTTTTTCTAGACTGGTTAATTCTCGTAAAAAATTCTCATACTGTCGCTGTTCTAGCAAAGGCCGAGTTATTTTTTCTTTTTCCACAAGCGCATTAGCTAATGCAATTTCGGCTGGTTCAGTCAGTAAGCTCAGCTCTAACTGCTCCGTTGATTGAGATTTTTTTAGAATATTACTGACTCGCTTATTCAATGCGATGAGCGCACTAGCTTCAGGCAATTGCCTAAAATTATTGACAGCTTGTATTCTATTATCAAAATCCAAAGGTTTAGTTGGAGATTTATATTCCACAGCAAGTGTTACTTCCACAGGAATATTTCGTTCTGCATACCAAGTTCGGTAGCGAATATTAATGAAATTTAACACCTGAGTTTTTGCATCATTTGCGTCAAGAGCCGCATAATTTTTTTCTGCTTCATGAAGCAAGGCAGCCAAGTCTAAATCTAACTTATGATCAAAAAATATTTTCAACACGCCCAACGCAGCACGTCGCAAAGCAAAAGGATCTTTATCGCCTGTGGGTGGTTGATTAATGCCAAATAAGCCCACTAAAGAATCTAATTTATCGGCAATCGCTACTGCAATACCTAACGGCGTTTTAGGAATGCGATCGGTAGCAAAGCGTGGTAAATAATGTTCTTCAATGGCGATAGCGACTGATTCTTGTTCGT
>JAHFSE010000110.1:3302-7805 GCA_023265895.1 Gammaproteobacteria bacterium | reverse complement strand
ACAAGCAATACTGTTCAAATATTTATCGGAAATTCCGGAAAAGGTTTTATTAACTTTTGAAACCATTTTACTCTAATGTAACGTTGCAGTGAGCCGGGGCAAATAGCCTCTTAGCATATGATAAAGTCGCTTCCGAAGTCTGCAAAATTTGGAGGCAATAATGAAAAAAAACCAACCCCACGATTTAGCAACGGTTCGCGCCATGTTTGAGAACTGGCGAGCGGTACGCCAAGGACGCGAGAGAATTCCTGAAAAATTATGGCAATCGGCAATCGAGTTGCTTGCTTACTATCCCTTTCACAAAGTCCGCAAAGAATTAAACCTTAATACCAAGCAACTACGACAGCGCGCTGAAGTTCAGGGCAAATTAATGCCAAGTCGGTCAACTGTAAAAAAAGTAGCACAACAAATATCGAGATCAAAGCCAGCATTCCTTGAAATGACTGCGGCTGATCTCGCTAAAACGCTGCCATTGTCAAATAACCATCAACTGATAAATGGTTCAGAGCAAACTTGCCGAATAGTTTTTGAGCGAGCGGATGGTAGCAGGCTCAGTTTGAGTTTGCCTGTTGAATTGAATCTGATTCAATCAATCTGCAATGGATTTATTAAAGCCTAACGATATGATAATGCTCGCGCCACAAACCAGAATTATGGTAGCGATAGCTCCAACCGATTTCCGAGCAGGGATAGATTCTCTGTGTGCAGTGTGTCGAGACAAATTCGCTCAAGACCCCTTCTGTGGAAGCCTATACGTTTTCCGCAACCGCGCAGGCACGGCAATAAAAATATTGGCATATGATGGCGGCGGTTTTTGGTTGCTTCACAAACGTTTTAGCAATGGGAAATTGCGCTATTGGCCAACAAATGCAACTGAACCTTTATCGCCGATGGCGGCCAAACAACTTCAGGTCTTGATCTATAATGGCGATCCTTCTACAGCACAATTTGCTGAGGATTGGCGCAAGTTGGCAATCTGATCAAAATTGTCATTGCCTAATACTTCATGCCGCTTTGCTTTTTTCCAGTTGGTAGTTCCAAGGCAACCACAATTCAGGATGAAGACGAACCTCCTTTTTATTTTTCATCAGCGCAATCAGGTAGTCAAAAGGATTTATATTATTCAAATTGCAGGTGCCAAGAATACTCATCAATAAATCGCCAATCGCGGCGCCGTGAGTGGTTTTAAAAAAGAGGCTGTTTTTTCGCAATATCACAGCCTTTCTCAAGCATCGCTCGATGAAATTGTTGTCTAATGGGCAGCCGGCGGTTTGCAAAAATTGTGTTAGATGCAACCAGTGGGTGTTCATATACTTTATCGCTTTGCCCAAAGCGCTATTTGGTTCTTTCTTATCAACATTGATAAGATTATCCATATACTTTTTGAGTTCTTCCATTATTGGCTTACTATGAGTTTGATGATAAGCCAGCCGTTCGAGAGGCGTCATATCTTTGGTCTGAGCATCTATTTTATAAACTTCTCCAAGCTTATTCAGCACAATGCCACATTCTGTGCGAAACGCTGGTTCGCAATCAACAAATTTTCTTCTGCCATGGGCAAGGCACTTGGCAAGGATGGCCGAGAATTTCTTGGTGAAATTTTTGTTTGCCGCGTCCGCCATCAAAATAAATTCGGTCAAATCATCTGGCCTTTTAATCATTAACTGATCGAGATTTTCGCTAGCATACATTCTGCCACTACAATAAAGCACGATATCAAACTCTGGAGAGCGAGCGCCGATTCCCGTAGTGTACATCCCACGGCGATCTTTATCGGAAAGCAATTTGTTCTCTTTGATCAGCGTTAGGATTAGCACCGTGGTATCATCTGTATGTATGAGGCCGCACTTTGCCGCCACGCGTTTTAATTCTAGAAATACTGGATGCGCGGCATTGGCGACGATTTCGGCCCTACCGAATTGCGTGGAAGCTGGCAATGGACAACCTAAATTCATTTGCATCTGCTCAAGCCGATAAAATGGCAATGACGCACTGTAATGCAATATCGCTATCATGACATCGGCGGTAACATCAAATTTTTCCTCGCTAATATTGTCAGGTAGTTTGGCAGTAAATCTATCTCTACATCGAGAGCATCTCAACACCTGCCGCTCATACTTAGTGGCATCTATAATTGGTCGGGCTTCTCGCTTTATTAATATTGATGGCTCGTTGGTATCACGTAAATTTCCCCGGCAATGTTGGTGAGGGCATTTATCGTTAGGCCGTAAATCTTCATGTAAACAGATTATTACCTGAGCGCCGGGAAAATCTTTTGCTCCCAACCGACCATGACCCGGCTTTTTCTTTTTCTCTAAGTCAGTCTTTGCTTGCTCGTCTGGCGTGACTTGGCTTTCCACTGATGCTGACAGGTTTTCTTCAGCCTTTTCATTGGTTGAAGATGTTTCATTACTGGGTGGGTTGCCAGATTGATTTGGGTGTTTTTGGCTATTGCGCCGCTTTTCTGACTTTGGCCCAAACAACATTTTTTTGAGTCGGGCAATGGAAACATTCTTATCATCAATCACGCGCAATAGCGTCAATACAAGCTGAGCCAAGTTTATCACCAAAAACGCATCTACTGCGCCCAAGAGGCCATCCTCAGCTCTTTTGATGAGCGTTTCTATTTGAGCAATACTGATTGTCTGAGCCTGCTTTTGCGTTGCCATAATTATTGATGAGTTTGATTTTACTCATTTCTGCTTGATAGGCAAGCAGCGCTTTTTATTTATCGAGCCAACTGCTTTGATGCTCTGTTGGTGGTGGCCAAGCGACCAAAAGCTATACATTCTAGCCAAAAGCTTTTCACTATGAGAAAATAGCGCAATTGCAGGGATTTTGGAGACTGATTTTGAGAGGGTTTTTGGCCAGTGGCAAAATCACCAATGAAAGTAGGGCTTTATGCCAGGATATCGACCGCAGATCAACAAACGCTCTCAAGACAAATTAAGGCAATGCAGCAGTATGCCCATAAGCGAGGTTGGCAGCCGATAATACAAATGGGTGCATCTTTTTTAGAACAACATAGTTTCTATTTATAATCAATAACTTAGGCTATATAGCACGCTAGAAAAAACTTAGTTTTAGCATACATATGAACTTGGTTAAGTAATATGGATAAACGATGAAAAATCCTAATATTTTTCACAATGGAAGAATCCAAGGATTTTTTCACAGTTTTGTTCTTATTCATATGTCCCAATAATGCAAAATAAAAGACCCTGATTTTATGCTACGTTTTATTGTAACTAATTGTAAATCAATCTTTTATATGCGATGTCCTAAAAAAGATGCACCCAATACAAATTAAAGATGTCGGTTCGGGCGCGATTCCCTCAACGCGAGCAATTAATGCAAGCGGCACGCAAGCGCGAGATTGATGCCGTGATAGTTTGGCGACTTGATCGATGGGGACGATCCTTGGCCGACCTGGTGGTAACACTGAAAGAATTAAGCGAGCTTGGCGTAGGGTTTATTTGACAGAAGCAGTGGAACTGACGACCGCTTCAGGCCGCGCGATGGTAGGGATGCTGGCTGTCTTTGCCGAGTTCGAGCAGGAAATTCGTAGCGAACGAATCAGAGAAGGAATTGCCCTGGCCAGACTGGAAGGCAGGAAATTTGGTCGGCCTAAATCCGCTGGGCTAAAAGTTAAACAGATTAAGAGATTATTTTCACGGGGACTGACGAAATCAGAGATTGCCCGACGACTTGGCATCGGCAGAACATCGGTACGGCGCTTGTTAGATTCGGGCAACAGCGCAAATTAATCCGTAAGGGAGCAATAATGGCTGAGAAAAAAAGCTCGACAAAAAAGGCCACAAAAAACAAACAACGGACTGACAATGGCGCGGGGAATTTTCACCTCCGGTTGGCAGACTCGCACCCAGCAGCGCAAAATCCTCAAGTTGGCGAGTCTTTCACAGCAGCGTCGTTGGCCGGCATTGCGGCATTACGCGAATCCAATGTTAAATTGGACGAAGTAGCTGAAACACTAATGAACTTTATGGAGGCCGCTTATTCAGGCCAAACAGACGCGATCCCATCGTTGCTGGCGAAACTAGCCGAAGCCCAAGCTAAAGCTGGCGATAGTATTAGTGAATTAGAGATGGAATTATTCAATGCTATAGAAGAAGGTGATATTGAAGAAACTAAACGTCTGATTGCCGCTGGGGTAAATGTCAATGCCAGGGATGATTTTGGTAATACGCCACTACATATCGCGATCGAGCATAACTTTGTCAACACCGTATATTGGCTCTTAAAAGCTGGCGCTGATCCCACCATTGAGGACGAGCTGGATAATAGACCACTGCAACTGGCTCAAGAAGCTCTGGCTAGATACCAAGAGATCGTTAAAATGCTGACAGAAAGATAAACCAGAGAATTTTTATGTGGCTAATTTTGCTTTTACTATTCTATCTTTTATTAACCGCTTTATTGCTGGCTTTTGGTGGAGGTATTGGTTATTTGCTTCATTGGCTGCTACCGAAACTGGATCTCTCG
>JAHFSE010000110.1:0-3292 GCA_023265895.1 Gammaproteobacteria bacterium | reverse complement strand
TTTTAACGGGAGTGGTGGTCAGTGGCATATCGCTTCATTTGCTAATTAAAATATTCCTTTCACTGCCTTCTGTAGAGGATGAGCATATTGAAGAGATAGATGAAAGTGAATTGCCCCGCCTTGTGCGCAATAGAATAACTTTGGTGCCTTTCTCACGCAAACCAAAGCGGCGTAGAAGAAATCCATGAGCTTGAGAAAAGTAGCATGAGTAATATTTGGATAACAGATTTAAGCCATTTTCTCACACAAGATGGCTTGATTGCTCCTCAATCTGGCCCAGCAAAGAAGTTTGCCGAATTTCTGTGCGCAATCGAGATGATGGTCACATCAGATTTTTCTGGCCAGCAAAGGGAAACCGAAATGATCATACACTGTCGGCGTAGACCGAAAAGAAAACCTTGCTGTAATGAAATAGTAGGGTTTGTTGAGACAGAAACTGAGGAAATCCTTTGGTGGTGTCCTGTCTGTGATGATAATGGTAATATCCGCAGTTGGCAGGCTACATGCTGAGACTGCTTTGATCATGGCTATCTGCAATGATGCTTTGGCTGATTTACAATAAATTTCAAGTTAAAGTTAAGGCCCATATGAATCTACCAAATGAAGACGTTGTCCGCTTCTACAAAATCTGGCTGGCCTTGCTGCGCTATACTAATGCTCAACGCAATATTTGTCCTGGCTTACATCACAAGCCTCAGGACGAACCAATCCCTAGCGAAGATGCAATGAAAATTCGAGAGGTCCTTTGGAAAGATACTTCAGCTAGAGATGAATTCATCAGCAAAACCCCATCCCAGCTTCCCACAGAAGATCTTGCGATTGTCAATAGTTGGCAGCATCGCATAGCTGGGGATTTCTATATCTTTCGCTACTTGAAGAAATACACCATCTTCCTTCAAGACAATAATCCGCCACGGGCTTATGGAGTGCTAGGGTTAGTCACTCCTTTAGAAGAATTATTCGGACCATACTTACCAATAATGGTAAATACCGTTCTAATTCCGTATAAAGATAATCTTATATACGATGGCTTGTTTAGTTATTACAATATAACTTTTGGCGGTGGAATTAGGCGTCGTTTAAATGAAACTTATAGAGATATACAAGAAAGAGAAGGCATTATTACGTCGCTAATTCCAAAGAAACAACAAGGCTTGCAAAATATAGATGAAATAGAATCACGTAACAAAAAAATGTTGAAATTATTTCTGCAAGATCTATACGCATCGGGTCTTAGTGAGAAAAAAGTTGAGGAACATATCAGTAATATTGAAGGCTTTGCTAACAGTTACCTAATGCTTCAAAAGCCAGCCAGCTTGCTAGTCGAAATAGGTAGCAATGATGTAAAAGGCTATTTGACCAGCGAAAATTTAGATGCAAAAAAGAGAAAGGCAATCGTTACAAGTTTAAAACGCTTTACCCGATTTTTGTATCAAAGTGGACGTATGCACTCAGATACAGCTTTTGCGATCCAAGAATTACTTAAGTCTTATCTTTAGCATCAGAAAATATTTTCATTCTACAAATTAAATATTGACTTGATTTTCATCTCGGAACCATTGCTACAAATAGAAAGGATTGTAAAAGGTTGTTAATGCTATGGCAAAAGGTAAAGTAGATAAGGATCGGAAAGAGCGAATTGAGAACGAGGTTATCTGGAGTTTCGCCCTTAAGCAGCCCGTGCAAGACGGTCTGAAAGGAGTTCAACCATTATTTGCAACTCAGCTTTCGAGGCAGAGTTAACGAAAAATCTATTGGCCCAACCTGCTCGGCGTAAGGCAGCAAGCATATCAGAGAAAGCCGGCTCTACTTTTTTAAGATTCCAAGGGCCTCGATGGATTTTGGCAAACTGAGAATTGATGCCATAGGTGATAAACCAAAACTTCACGAGACTGAGCAAAAGCATACCCATTGGAAAGAGTCGCTCAACGGCCTGCTGCTTACGGGATTGAGGTTGCTCAATCCCCAAGTACTGTTTTGTTTCGTAGAAGGCTGTCTCTATGCTCCATCGCCCGCCAAACGCCAGTACTATACTTGCCACTGACATAGTAACATCTGTTGAGAAGAGGCATATCCAATCCGAGTGGTCATCCGGTTTTCTCACCAGCACAAAGCGCAATGGAATAGATTTGGCTACTTTGTACCATAAGCCTACCCAACTTGCTACTTCTAAAACCATCTCTTCGCCATAGAGACAAACTTTTATTGGAGTCCATTCAACTGTTGGGTCCACAACCTTCTCTCTAGGTTTTGGTTGCTTATTACCCTTCTTGCTCGGCCTGCCTTGTTTACCCGTCGGCGCTGGTTTTAAATCATAAATGGTCGCGTCACTACGAGTACGACTTACCATTGAAACATTCTTCGGTAAGCTTTGCGCCACTACTTCATTAGCATATCCGCCATCTACAGATAGCTCGAATTTACGCTCTGGCAGCCAACTTGCCACTATTGCCACCATCTCGGTCAACAACTGTGGCGTTGTTTTGTGATCCTTAGGATTTTTATAACTACTCTTTTTGCGATGTAGTCTCACCATAAATGGGAAACTGAGATCTCTACCGGGCCATATGGCAAACCGCAGCACTATCGACAATACTACAAAGTTCAAACCCCATCTCGTTACGGTCTTCGCTTTCGTTGATAGCACTCCATCTCTAAAGTATCCTGCCCCGAATATCTTCCGCCCTGTTTTCTTTGCCAATGTGTCATCGCCACCTAGCTTGATCACTTCTCCTTCGGGTATAAATCTTTCTACTATCATGAGAAATAATATCTTGCTCAATTCATCTACTTCAAATCGCCCTCTGGAAAACAATCGATGAAATCTCTCGTGATGAATTTTATCAGCCACTCCTGCTGCTTCTATCATTCCTGTTATTGTTCGCCTATTGGCACATTGTATCCATCCGCACGCTACTAAGTACCGGAACATATGTTTTCTGGTATAAGTGGCCATAAAACCCTTGTGAATACCATTATTCTTGTACCGGATTACATATGAACAGGTACTTATCACAAAATTCTGAAAACTTGGCACTGTAAAACATCCTGCAAATTTTTCCAATAGGTTATAAAATACTGGGTCGAGGGGCAGATTTTCCATTTACGCCTCCTGGGCAAAAGTTTGGCCGTTAATCCAAATTTTACCAGAAAGCTGTTTGGCCTTCTGCCTCAACCATTTTCAAAAAGGGCGAAACCCCAGATGTATAGTCTGTCATTAAATCGCTGTACAGAGAAAACCATAAATGTTGTGGGTGAAGCATTAAGCAAACTACTAGCAGTTTATTTATTC
>JAHFSE010000109.1 GCA_023265895.1 Gammaproteobacteria bacterium | reverse complement strand
CCATTATTGTCGTGATCAAAATAGATATTTGTATTTAACGCTAATGTTTTTACGCCATCACCGTTTAAATCTAAAACCAGTGGACTTGCGGTATTTTTAGCATTTTGAAAGTCATCACGGATAGGATCAATGGGCGGTTGATCTGGGTCTTTTACGTCATCTTCTTTATCTTTTAAGACAATGCCTAAATTATATTGCGACCAATTTTGAATGTTAATGGTGTTGCTTGTACCTGTTTGCAGGATACGCAATCCATTGCCAAGACGCACATAAATTAAAGAACCATCAGCCGATTGATAGACGAGAGAATCTTTTTCTATCTCTGTACCACCGGAAGCTAATGATCCATTGATATTAATATTTCCATCGCCATCTATGAGAGTATCGTTGCCAAAAGTGCCGGAGAAAATATAATAATCAAAACCTGTGCCGCCGATTAATTTATCAAAACCTTCGCCACCAGTTAAACTATCATCGTCTGCTCCTCCAATTAAAACATCGTCACCGACTCCACCGTACAGCCTATCAGAACCCCCATCACCTATCAGTAGATCTCCTTGATTGCTACCGCCTAGAGTATCACCATTCTTTCCCCCCAACATAAAAACAGCTTGATTTTGGCCAGAAGCGTGTAGCGCCAGTTGACCCGCTTGAATATACCAGTCTAATAGATTGGATAATTTTTCCGTGATCAGAGATTTTTCTTGAACTGAGAAGCTGTTGAGATAAGATTGAAAATAGCTATAACCTTTGGTTGCATATAAATTATTGGCAACATCTTGGAGATGAAAATGCAAAAGACCTGATTCGCTAAAACTAGAAAATAAAGTTTGACTCTCAGGGGTGTTTTTTTCGTAATACATTTGCATCGCAAAAGCGATCAGTGTTTTTGTAATGGCCTTGTTTTCGAAAGTTAAACCGTCTTCTTGTGTAATTTTTTGCATATCGCTGGTGAAGCGAGAGAGCATGTTATCTGCATTAGCAACACCTGGGGCATTGCCAAACTGATGACGGATTAAACGTTCAATAAAATTTTCTTGAGGATTAATTTGTTGATTAGGATCTCTAGAATATAATTTTTCATCAAAAATCATCCGAATTAAATCCGGCAATTCAAAGGTGACATTTTTGAAATCTGTATTTACTAAAATAGCGGTTAATAAAGCTTGAGAATGTAAATCAACGGCCAACAATAAATCTGTGGTGCCGTGTGATAGGGTGCGTTCATTACCTAAACGATTAAAGGGCAAATAAGATAAAGCTTCGCCGGCTAAATCAATTTCCTGAATATTGCTGGCACGAGTAGCGATGTTGTTACTGTTAAAACTCAGTAAACCCGGCGCTAATTGATTGAGCTGTGTGTCGGTATAACCCTTATTTTTTAAATAGGTGACGATATCATCACGCAAACCATTTCTAACGGAATTAGCAAATGGCGCTTCATCAAAAGCAATCGCCGGCTCATTAAAATAAATACTGATTAATGCAGCAAGGCCGCCGCCCAAAGAATGACCTGTTAAGGTAATTTGAGCATTAGGATTGGCTTTTTTGACATCTAAATAATATTTAGCGGCTTCTAGTAATTGGTCTGAACCTAAACCGGTGGCCAAGCCTGCATTAGCAATCCAATCAGGATTTAAACCTGGGCCTGTGCCAGCGTAGGAAATGACGATTTGGTTGCCGTTCTTAAAAGTAATAGCTTCAAAACCACTTGGCGCAGTTTTATGTAACTCCAAATCTATCCATCCCGTAGGAATGGGAAATTTATTTTTGTCAGGCCGGCTAGATACATAAGCTGCACCAGCTATTAATGCACATTGAATTTCAAATTGAGTTGCCATAATTATTTATCTCCTTTAAATAGTTTTTTACACGGACAAAAATCTTCTGAAATGTTATTTCCTTTGCATACATTTAAACATTCCTCATAAGAAAGTTGTGAAGTAAACCAACCCATTCCCATCCATCCTCCATGCCCATCAGAAATCATCTCCGGACACCCTTCTTCAACTTTTTCAAGCGGTTCACGAATAATGGTGCGATATCTTTCATCCAGCAAATGATTTTGATCATTGACTTCTTGCCAGGTGTAAAAACCTTTTAATAGGTTTTTAGGCGGTCTGCCTACAATAATATTTGTTTTTGAAATTTGTGATGGAAATTCATTGAGCTGAATGATTTTCCATTGGTTGTTTATATATTTAAAAAATACATAAGGTGGATTTGGGCGCTTCCATTTATTGTAAGCAATACAACCAGCAGGATAGGTTGCTATGTAGGGGATATTGTTAATTACATTAATCGCCAACACGCTTAGACCATTTAAATCATTATTGTTGTTTGAAAAACTCATTGTCCAATTTATTTTTTTATTTTGATTAGGAATGCTGAAAATAATTTCTTCCTCAATAAGTGCACGCTCTCTACTATCAATAGTCGGATAACCACCTAGCTTGTGAGCCCGAGTCACTATCACTTTACTCCCATCATGTAACAACACTTCTTCTTTCCAACTCACGGTTCTTGCGCAGGCACTCATACTGACTCCTAACATTATTGTAAAAATAATTTTCTGTAATTTATTGAACATGGTTGTCAATTTCCTAAAAGTTATTTAATTGTTCCTATAGAACAAAAATTATTTCATTCTCATCCTGCAAGCCGTAAACGACCTACCTAATTTCAAGTGAACGCCCCCTAACCCCCCTCTTTCAAAAAGAGGGGGGATTTGTTGGGCAATTTATTTAAGTTAGAGATTTTTTATCCGATGCTTCATGAGCGCGTCATCCTTGAGCGAGGTGAAATTGCTTCCATAGCTGAAATAAACAGTGGCGGCGATTATCTGAAATTGATTGTCAAAAATCAATCGAATTGACCAAAAAATACGCTGACGTATATTTTTGCATGAGTTGAAGCAGTTTGCTTTCCAACGAATTCTGTATAGAATAACAGCTGTATATAGAAACAGCTTTTTGCAAGGGATTTTTATGCAAGCTTTAACGCCCCGCCAACAACAAGTACTCGAGTTAATTGAACATCACCTCAGCGCAACCGGATATCCACCAACACGAATGGAGATTGCGAAGGCGTTGGGATTTAAATCTGCCAACGCTGCAGAAGAACACTTACGCGCACTAGAAAAAAAAGGCGTAATTACTATGATTTCTGGTGCCTCTCGAGGTATTAGGATTACGCACGCAACGCCTACCGGATTACCCATTGTTGGGCACGTTGCTGCCGGCGCCCCTATTTTAGCGCAAGAACACATTGAAGATTATGTCGAAATGACTGGGCAAACCTTTCATCCCCAAGCCAATTATTTACTCAGAGTGAAAGGCATGAGTATGCAAAATGCCGGTATTCTAGAGGGTGATCTATTAGCAGTGCATCAAACTACGCAAGTGCATAACGGTCAAATCGTGGTGGCGCGCATAGATGATGAAGTCACAGTCAAACGCTTTAAAAAAGTAAAAAATGCGATTCAGCTGCTACCGGAAAATGACGATTTCTCTCCCATTATTATTCATGCTGACGAGCATCAATTCAGCATTGAAGGATTAGGAGTTGGTATTATCCGCAATCGTTTTTGATTTATATCTATTGCATCTCAGATGCGAATTTTATCAAACGCTCTCTGCCGCCCTCTTCATCTGAAGAGGGGGAAAAAAAGAAAGATTTTCATACATCCTGCGGGACTTCTTTCATACTTAACTTAATACGACCTCGTTGATCAACTTCAAGCACTTTCACATTCACGGCTTGACCTTCACGCAAATAGTCATTCACATTTTCTACTCGCGCATCGGTAATCTGAGAAATATGAACCAAGCCATCAATACCCGGCATAAAATTCACAAAGGCGCCAAAATCTAAAATTCTGACAACGGTGCCTTGATAAATTCGACCCACTTCAGGAACTGCCGTGAGTTCTTGCACTCGAAGGAAAGCGGCTTCGCTGGCTGCTTTGTTTTCACCGAAAATACGTACGGTACCATCATCTTCGATATCAATAGTTGCTTTCGTCGTTTCGCAAATATTACGGATCGTCGCACCACCTTTACCAATCACATCACGAATTTTATCTGGGTCAATTTTATGAGCAATAAATTGCGGCGCATTCTCACTCACTTGACCACGAGGCACCTGAATAATTTTATTCATTTCACCTAGAATATGCAGGCGACCTTCGCGCGCTTGATTCAAGGCAATTTCCATTATTTCTTCGGTAATACCTTCGATTTTAATATCCATTTGCAATGCAGTGACACCGTTTGCTGTACCTGCCACTTTGAAATCCATATCACCTAAATGATCTTCATCTCCAAGAATATCGGTTAATACCGCAAAGCGTTCACCTTCTTTAACCAGACCCATCGCAATACCAGCCACCGGTGCTTTTAAAGGAACACCGGCATCCATCAGCGCTAAGCTGGAACCACACACGCTGGCCATAGAAGAAGAACCATTCGATTCAGTAATTTCTGAAACCACACGAATCACATAAGGAAAATCTTTTTCACCCGGCAATACCGCTTGCACACCGCGACGGGCTAATCGACCATGACCAATTTCACGACGCTTTGGGCTCATGGCATTACCGGTTTCACCCACTGAGTAAGGAGGGAAATTATAATGCAGCATGAAATTATCGGTGCGTACACCTTCTAACGCATCAATTAATTGTCCATCGCGATTGCTACCCAAAGTAGCTACCACAATCGCTTGAGTTTCACCGCGAGTAAATAAAGCAGAACCGTGGGCTTTGTTTAATACGCCCACTTCAATCGCAATGGGTCGCACGGTTTTTTGATCGCGACCATCGATACGCGGCGCACCATTTAATACATTTTCACGCACACAATCACTTTCTAGCTCACCAAAGGCAGCTTTCACTTGATCTGCAGTAAAGGTAGCAGCTTCACCTTCACTCAAGGCAGCCACTGCTGCATTGCGTAATTCACTCAATACCGTGTAACGCTCTAATTTATGGGTAATCTGATAAGCTTGTTGAATGCCAATAGCATAGTCTTTACGTACGGCATCTAATAACGCCGTATTTTTTTCTGCTGCAATCCAATTCCAAGAAGGAGTTGCTACTTCAGCGGCAAAGGCTTTAATGGCCTCAATTACCACTTGCATTTCTTGCTGACCGAATAAGACAGCGCCGAGCATTTCGTCTTCAGTCAATTCTTTCGCTTCAGATTCCACCATCAATACCGCAGCATCAGTTCCAGCAACCACTAAATCTAATTCAGATGTTTTTAATTGCTCGTAGCCAGGATTTAATACATAGCAACCTTCCACATAACCCACTCGCGCTGCTCCGATAGGACCCTTGAAAGGCATACCAGAAATAGCTAATGCAGCAGAAGCAGCAATCATTGAAATGATATCTGGATCGCTTTTTTTATCGGTGGATAATACTGTCGCTGTGATTTGCACTTCGTTATTGAAGCCTTCAGGAAATAGCGGCCGAATCGGTCGATCAATTAATCGACAGGTGAGGGTTTCCCTTTCTGAAGGGCGACCTTCACGCTTATTAAAACCACCGGGAATGCGACCTGCTGCATAGGTTTTTTCCTGATAATTTACCGTTAGAGGGAAAAAATCACGAGCACTGCTAGGATCGTTTTTGCCTACTACAGCAACTAACACTTGCATATCACCTAAACTTGCCATAACAGCCGCGGTAGCCTGACGCGCAATTTTTCCAGTCTCTAATACGCAGGTCTGATTACCGTATTTAAATGTTTTACGCACAATTTTGTTGAACATGAGAATCCTTTGATTGCTTTTGTTACACCCCTCTTAATTTTCGACGGAGGGGTTTTAGGGAAATTAAAACGATTATCGACGCAAACCTAAACGCTCAATGAGGCTGCTATAACGACCATTGTCTTTACGCTTCAAATAATCTAATAACTTACGACGACGATTCACCATAAAAATTAAACCACGACGAGAGTGGTGATCGTTTTTGTTGGCTGAAAAGTGACTTTGCAAACTGTTGATACGTCCGGTTAATAAAGCAACTTGTACTTCAGGGGAACCCGTATCTGTTTCGCCTTGCTGAAATTCTTTAATCAGCTGAGCTTTTTTTTCTGTAGGTAATGTCATAAATACTCCTAAGAATATGCGTTAAAAAAACTGTTGTGGCCGTGCATATTAACAGTCACACAGTAGGGGC
The DNA here is from genome assembly GCA_023265895.1 of Gammaproteobacteria bacterium. Classification (GTDB taxonomy): domain Bacteria; phylum Pseudomonadota; class Gammaproteobacteria; order Pseudomonadales; family JAHFSE01; genus JAHFSE01. The sequence goes on along the minus strand of JAHFSE010000109.1, from coordinate 1,692 downwards.
GAACCTATGTGTTCGCCCTTCCTCGGGCAGACACACAGGTCTGCCTCTACAAAGAATCAATGCTCAGTTCACTACTAATCGTCTTGGCGCTACGCGCCCATCTTCTAAAATTTGGCCCACACCCACAAAATGATCGAGACCTTGCATGAGCCGCACCCAACCTTCTATGGGTGCTTGGGGTACCCACACTGGCTGCCCCTGCTGCAAATAATAATAAGTATTTTCTGTCAATTGAACTTCAGGCCATTCACTCACTGCGCTCACCATCGGTAGCAATAGATCATCCATGACAGAAAATTTCCGATCCTCGACCCACTGTTCTAATTGAGGCAAATCCACTGCTTGAGTCTCATGATAAGGCCCAGCTTTAGTACGATGCAAAGAAACAATATGAGCACCACAACCCAAAATTTCGCCCATATCATCGATCAAAGTACGAATATAAGTGCCTTTACTACAATGCACCTGTAGCTGAAATTTTGGTAAAGCCCATTTCATGAGCTGGTTTTTATACACCACTATAGGCCGTGGTTCACGTTCTATTTCAATTCCCTGACGCGCTAATTTATACAAAGGCTGACCCCGGTATTTCAGCGCAGAAAACATAGAAGGAATTTGTTGTAACGGCCCCCTAAATTGCTGAAGCACTGCTTCAAAATCAGCCGCGGTCAAAGTTGGCACTGGCCGACGGTCAATAATTTCACCCTGAGCATCACTGGTATTGGTGCGAATACCTAATTCAGCAGTAACCACATATTCTTTATCTGAATCTAATAAAAATTGCGAAAATTTAGTCGCCTCACCAAAACAAATAGGCAATACGCCGGTCGCCAATGGATCTAAACTGCCTGTATGCCCAGCTTTGTTAGCTGCATACAAACGTTTAACTCGCTGTAAGGTCGTATTCGAGGTTTCACCCTGTGGTTTATTGACCACCAAAATGCCATCGATAAAACGGCCTCTAGGTTGCCTCTTTGCCAAGTGCCCCTCCCGATTGTCCCTCCGCTGCAGCAGGAGCCGAGCCAATCGCTTGACTAATCAAGGTACCCATTTGATGCCCTTTAACAAAAACATCATCAAAATGAAAACGCAATTGAGGCACCATCCGCAACTGTAATTTCTTTGACAAGGCACTACGCAAAAAACCACTGGCATTTTTTAGCGCCGCAAGCGAATCTTCCGCTTGCGCTTCAGTGTCTTTTCCCAATACAGAGAAATAAACATCAGCAAAAGAAAAATCTTTGCTGATACGAACTAAGGACACAGTGATAAATCCCAAGCGCGGATCACGCAATTCTCGCTGTACTAACAAGGCTAACTCTTGTTGAAGTTGATCAGCAACGCGCTGCATTCGACTGGACTGATGAAGCACAATAAAAAACCTCTATAGCGTCCGCGCAATTTCTTTGACGTTGTAGGCTTCAATTTTGTCACCTACTTGAACATCGTTATAACTGCGTACGGCAAGGCCACACTCCAATCCATTACGCACTTCGCTTACATCATCTTTAAATCGACGCAGTGACTCTAACTCACCTTCAAAAATAACAATTTCTTTGCGCAGCACTCGGATGCGTTTATTTCTAAATAAGGTACCTTCCAACACCATACAACCGGCAGCAGCACCAAATTTAGAGGAATGGAATACATCACGCACTTCAGCCACACCTAAAATTTCTTCTTGACGCTCCG
>JAHFSE010000108.1 GCA_023265895.1 Gammaproteobacteria bacterium | reverse complement strand
GACTTTTCCATTGAAAATTATCTTCGTTATCAAGGCGAAAATTTTTCTGGTCACTTCGATGCTAATACTTATTTATTAATGACAAAAGCGTTGGATTATTTTGATCCCGCAGCAGAATATAACAACGACTTGACTGCGGCCTTTGAAAAATCTCAATGCCAATTTTTAGTCGTGAGCTTTACCACCGATTGGCGCTTCAGCCCTCAACGCTCAGAAGAAATCGTCAACGCATTAATTAAAGCCAATAAAAATGTTTCCTATGCCAATATTAATGCACCTCAAGGTCATGATTCATTTTTGTTAAAAATTCCTCGCTATATGAATTTATTGCGTGCTTATTTGGAGCGACTATGAATATCTCTTTAAGACCGGATCTAGCGGCACTAGAACCCTGGATTCAACCCGGTAGTCACGTATTGGATTTAGGCTGCGGTGACGGCAGTTTATTAGCGCACTTACAACAGCACAAACAAGTGCGCGGCTATGGTTTGGAAATTGATGCCGGCAACATTGAACGATGCGTGGCTGCAGGCATTAATGTCGTTGAACAAAATTTAGATGAAGGCTTACTGAATTTTTCAGCGCAAAGTTTTGATGTAGTTATCATGACACAGGCGCTACAAACCGTACATTTTCCTAATTTAGTCTTAGAAGAAATGCTGCGCATCGGACGGGAATGTATTATTACTTTTCCTAATTTTGGTCATTGGCGTTGCCGTAGTTTTTTAGCCTTTCATGGACGCATGCCCGTTTCGAAATCCTTACCTTTTGCTTGGTATAACACACCCAATATTCATTTATGTACCTTTAAAGATTTTGAAGCCTTATGCAAAAAAAATCATATTCACATTTTAAATCGCCAAGTGGTCGATCACGATTATCGCAACAATCAATGGATGAATTGGTTTCCTAACCTACTGGGTGAAATTGCAATTTATCGGGTGACGCGATAAAAATTTATTTGCTTGATGCGAAATACTCTGCACGGATAACGCACTACAACCTAAAATAGAAAACGAGATAATGAGCAATCAATATGAAAATAGTGCTGGCCAGCAATAACGCAAAAAAACTGCAAGAAATGCAGGCGTTACTCGAACCTTTGCAAGTGACTTTAATTCCTCAAGCGGCACTGAATATCGTTGAAGCAGAAGAAACTGGATTAACCTTTGTGGAAAATGCGCTGATTAAAGCACGTCATGCCAGTGCACTGACAGGTTTGCCTGCCATTGCCGATGATTCGGGGTTAGCGGTAGATTGCCTATACGGCGCACCCGGCATTTATTCAGCAAGATATGCCGGTAAAGGTAGCAGCGATGCTGAAAATAATGCGCAGTTATTAGCTAACATCGCCAATCAACCGACGCCTATCACTGCGCGTTATCACTGTGTGATTGTTTATTTACGTTCAGCAAAGGATCCAACACCGCTGATCACCCAAGGCAGCTGGGAAGGTGAAATCATTCAACAACCACAAGGCAGTGGCGGTTTTGGTTATGATCCTTTATTTTATCTTGCTGCACAAAAATGTACTGCCGCACAATTAACAAAGGAACAAAAATCACAACTCAGTCATCGAAGTCAGGCATTACGAAATTTGATCTCACAACTCAGCTGTTTTTAAACGAGCTCTAAAAATTATTTAGTAGAATAAGCGGTATAGGTTATACTTTGGGCATCATCTATTACCTTTAGGTACCCCATTATGCAAACGCTCAATGCTTCAGCGGCCCAAGCTGACCTGGGCCACATATTAGATGCTGTTAACGATAACCATACGCCCATTATTATTACGCGAGCGAATGGTAAACCTGCAGTTATTATGTCTCTAGAAGACTTTAATGCCTATGAAGAAACCATTTATTTAACAGCAAGCCCTAAAAACAAGGCACGCCTTGATCAAGCTGCCTTAGATGCAGAAAATGGAAAATTTATTCAAAAGGGATTAATAGAGGAATGAACCTGTCTTGGACAGCGCATGCTTGGGAAGATTACCTATTCTGGCAAGAAACCGATAAAAAAATACTTAAACGTATTAACATCTTAATTAAAGATATTGTTAGAAGCCCTTTTGAGGGACTGGGTGATCCTGAACCTTTAAAACATAATTGGTCGGGCTATTGGTCTCGCCGTATTGATCGCGCTCATCGAGTTGTATACAAAATCCAGAAAGATCAAATTATAATTATGCAATGTCGCTATCACTACTGATGCACAAATTACCTCCCCTTGCTCTCTACATTCATTTTCCCTGGTGCGCTAAACGCTGTCCCTATTGCGACTTCAACGCCCACACCCAACCCGACACACTCCCACAACAAGCCTATATTGAAGCCTTATTAAAAGATTTTGATGCGGATGCTGCTTGGATTCAAAATCGTCCCATTGAAGCTATTTTCATGGGGGGCGGAACCCCCAGCTTATTCGACGCCCATTGGCTTTATTTGTTATTAACCAAATTACAACAGCGCTGTACTTTTGCAAAAAATATCGAAATCACCCTAGAAGCCAATCCTGGCCGAGTCGATTGTGAAAAGCTTTATGGCTATTTTCAGGCAGGAATTAATCGTTTATCGCTGGGCATCCAAAGTTTTAATAATACCGCATTACAGAAACTCGGTCGCATTCATTCCTCCAATCAAGCACACACGGCTATTGCTGCGGCGCGAGAAGCAGGTTTTAAAAATATTAATTTAGATTTAATGTTTGGCTTACCAGAACAAACCTTAGAACAGGCTTTGTTAGATGTGCAAACGGCTATTCATCAAAAACCTGAGCATATTTCTTGGTATCAATTGACATTAGAACCCAATACGCCTTTTTATCGTCATCCACCCCTCTTGCCTCAGGAAGATCTCATTGCACAAATGCACATCGAAGGGCAAAATTTATTAGCGCAACAAGGATTCTTGCCTTATGAAGTTTCAGCTTTTAGCTCAGCTCATCGTCGCTGCCAACATAATTTAAATTATTGGCAATTTGGAGATTATTTAGGAATAGGTGCTGGCGCACACAGTAAAATTACGCTCTTAGATTCCCATGAAATCATTCGTTGTCAAAAAACTCGAATACCAAAGGATTATCTTGCTGCTGCAGCAACAGAACCCATGCAACTGCGCGCAAAAACTCAAATGATTTTTGAGCAAGATTTAATTTTTGAATTTATGCTCAATGCACTTAGACTACAAGATGGATGTGATATTGCATTATTTCAACAAAGAACAAAATTAGCTAAAAACGTGCTTGATCCTGCACTGAAAATAGCCCGACAAAAAGAATTAATTACTGAGACGGCAGAAAAAATAATTCCCACACCCTTGGGTCGATTATTTTTAAATGATTTAGTGGGCTTATTTTTATCGGATTAAAAACGGCACTGGCCCCCAATAAGGTGCCTTAATTTTCGCTTGCAAGGTTGCAACAATTTCCTCCTTACATAACAGATTAGGATCTATTTCATTAGCGATCCAACCCGCTAATTGAACCCCATCGGACTGAATGGCTTCTGCCGTTAACCATGCGTGATTAATACAGCCTAACCGCAAACCCACCACTAACACCACGGGGCAGCAGACGCTTTTCACAAAATCAACCCAGGTTTCCTGTGCATTAATGGGCACACGCCATCCACCCGCTCCCTCAATCACGCAAACGTCTGCCGAATTTTTTTTAATGCGCTCATAATATTGCATTAAATCTTTAACAGAGATGATCTGTTGATTTTTTTCTAAAGCAAGATGGGGCGCAATGGCAGGTAATAATGCGAGGGGATTTACCTGATCATAGTCTAACGATTCCGTCATAGCCTCTAACAATAATAAGGCGTCTTCACTGATTGCTTTATTATTTGGATCCAGATGACAACCAGAAGCAATCGGCTTAAAAGCAATGGTTTTTTTTCCCTGCTGCCGGAATTTATTCAATAAATGACAAGCCACATAAGTTTTTCCAACATCGGTATCGGTTCCAGTTATAAAATAAGTTTGCATCATTTTTCAACTCAATCAGTTTGATCGAAACTATCTAAAAATGATTGGCATGCAATCAAATAGAAAGTATAATGATCAGTTATAAATCTATTGGTCATATTTAAAATCACACCCATAAAAAATACTGAGGCCACACAAATGAGTCTATTGAATGCAATTAAAGAGTGTTGTCCATGGATTCCATTTTTAACAACCACCGCTCAAAACATAAATAAAACATTTAAAATTGATCCAACTTCACCGCTCCACGGCGCCCAAGTACTCACTAGCCCACCACAATGTCGAATCGAAAAAAACGCAGCGGGTTTACATGAACCTAACCTTCAATGCAGTATCTGCATCTCAGATATTGAAACGGCAAAAGAAGCCACTATTTTAGGATGCGGCCATGCGTTTCATTCACCTTGTATTGCAATGGCTTTAAAAGAAAAACGTGAATGCCCATTCGATCGACAAACAATAAATTCTAGCGTTGCAGACAAATTTATTGAAAAGAATCTTCCCCCAATAACACAGCAAGCGCAACCAACTCAGCCAACCACGTTACGCCACAGAGCACCGCCACCACCTCCAAACTCAAACTATCCTGAGCTTGAGCCTATCGTAAGACAGATCGATGAAATAAGCAGAACTCTTCGACGTGATTATGAGGATCATGATAGCGATGTATATTGTTCCCATCTTCGCAGCAAAATGAATCAACTCATTGATCAGTTACCACCTGATCATTATCGTTTGCGTCGACGATAATTTATATCCTCAGTTTGATGAGAGAAACTTATTCTCATTTTTAAAAAAATAGATTACTGCGGACTAATTCCCCCCCTTTAACAAAGGGGGGCTAGGGGGGATTTGTATTTTTAAGCGCCAGTAATTTTTGAAAATCCCCCTCAATCCCCCTTTTTCAAAGGGGGAAGTTTATACGAGCACATAACACTGCTTAACATTAAACTCAAATTAATTTAGATCTTTTGAGCAATCACATCATACACTTCATAAGTCACAGGCAAGACTTTGTTAGCTGTTCGATAAGCTTCATAGCCATGAATAAAAGTTTGCCACTGACTTTTCCCCGTTAATCCTGGCGCACGATTGGTTTGTAAATTATGCACACCGGCGCCACGCAAAGATTGCACAATTGATTTCACGTCGGGATATAGCTGTATTTTTTTTACTTGCTGAAAATGCATCAGAGACATACCCGAGTTTTCTATTTGATGCATCAATGACGCTGCATCAATAAAATCATTAATGTGCCTATAGCCATCAATGGATTGTCAAATAGTTTTTAATTCACTCAGAGTGCCTGCCCCAGGAATAGTAAACGCTAATATTCCATGATGACTTAACTGGCTAGCAATTTTTTTCAAAAATCAAGGGTAAATTTTTACACCCGACAAATACAAGGCTGTAGAAATAAAGTGTGTTGCGGATTGTATTTTTCTATGAATTTCTGTAGCATAAAGTCTGGCATTAATTTAGACCAAAAATACAAAATCTATGAATCAATCACTCAATAAAAAGTGATCTAACAATTTAAAAAAGGCATAAAAATGAGCGCATCACAGGCAACTCATGTTTTTTCTCACAACTCTTACGCTAATACGACAAACCCTCCAGCAGGAGGGATTACCGGAGCATCAGAGCTTATTAGCATAGCAGAAACGCCGCCGCCAGCTAATTCAATGCATAGCCCTTCGCAAGAAACAACAACAACTATGCGAGCCACCTCAGACAAAATACAATCACCACTCAGCCAAGCAAAGATTACAGATGATACTCGTGATCAGGAGATTAAACATCAACTCGAGTTATTAAATGATGAAATTTTTTGTTTAGAGCAGCAGTACTTTAGTATATTAAAGAGAGAATTCTGCGATTATGACACTGATTTTTTGTACGATTGCATAGCTAATAAGCAAAAACAGCGTATCGAGTTAGTCAACTCGCTATCTTATAGCCCAATGGGCCAGCAGATCAGGCACTCATTTGCTATCTATACCAAGAAAAATCCTCAGATGGAAGAAAAGAGCGTTTTCGCTAGAGATGCTGAGCCACGGGAAAAAGCAACCCCTTGATAAACTTCATAAGTCACCGGCAGACCTTTGTTAGTATCTCGATATATTTCATAAGCATTTGCTAATTTTTCCCAATGTTTTTTACCGGTCAGACCGGGCGCCCGATCAGCCAAAGTGTTATGAACGCCCACTTGACGCAAAGCACGTAAAATGGATTTTACGTCCGCATGCCACTGTATTTTTTCCTGCTGAGAAAAAACAATGATTTCAAAACCAGCTGCTTTTAATAAAGAAGATAACTCATCCGCCGAAATAAAATCATTCACATGATCATAAGGATCCATTGAGCGCCAAAGCGTTTTTAATTCTCGCAAAGTATGCTCACCAGGCAAAGTAAACGCAAAAATCCCGCCACCAGTCAAACTATGGTTAATTTTTTTAAATAGGCCTTTGAGGTCAACACACCACTGCAAGGCGAAATTACTCCAAACCAAATCATACTGAGCCAAGGGAAAAATGAAATCCTCTACATCAGCATATAAATAATCAATAGAGGCTTCGCTATGATTTTTCTTGGCATAATCGATCATGCCAGATGCACAGTCGATTGCAGTGACTACACTGCTCCAATAATTAGTTAATTCTTGAGTTATGCGCCCTGTGCCACACCCTATATCTAACATCTTTTGTGGATGGACGCCCATTTTTTTTAGCATTTCAAATAATTTATTCGCCACCTCATATTGCAATACAGCGGCTTCATCATAGGTGCTTGCAGCAGCGCTAAAGGCTTGCTTAACCCAAGGTTTTTGAATACTCACGACGCAATACTCATTTGAAGCAACCAGCTTTTTAACGTATTTAAAAACCAATTTTTATGGGAAATAAAAGGCAGATGTGCCGCTTGTGGATGCTGTTCTGTATGTGCAGTAGGCAGGAATTTTTTTAATTCTGTAATGACCATTTTTGGAATGAGTGTATCCTGCTCGCCAAACCAATATCCCATTGGCATTTTTAAATTTTCCAATGCAGCACGCAAATCTGTTTTCAATAAAATTTGCAAGCCACCCACTAAAGCACGAATATCTGGCATTCCATATAAAAATGCACGCTCACGGACATAACGAATCTCTGCCTTCATTGAAACACTATTTTTATTCTGCCAAGATAAAAATTGAACTAATGCTTTTTCTGGCGAGGTCTCTAATAAATTTTGAAATTTTTCTAACGACATCGGTGATACGGCGCATTCCCAATGAGGCTTTGCACACCAGCAAGGAATACTAGCAATATTAACTAATATCTGGACTCGTTCAGGCGCAATCATAGCCGCCTGCGTGGCAACTAAACCACCCAAAGACCAACCTAACCAAATCGCTTTTTTAGGTGCAACGGCCAAGACAGAATCAGCTAACATCTCCAAGCTATAGACGCTTGAATTTATTGAGCTACGACCAAATCCCGGTAAATCAACGATTGTTATATGATAATAAGGTAATAAATCATCAATGATGAGGTCCCAAATATCACCATGAATTCCCCAACCATGAATCAAAATTATTTCAGCTAAAGCACCGTCTGACTGAGTACTTGCATAACGCTGATGATATATTGCAGTGCTCATAAGGATTGCTCCAAAGCAACTAACAAATCCTCTACTTGCGTTAATTCATGAGCCGCACTTAAACTAACTCTTAAACGAGCACTGCCTTGTGGAACCGTTGGCGGACGAATAGAGCCCACCCAAAAACCTCGCTGAAATAATTTTTCAGCCACCGATATCGTATATTCAACATCACCCAAAATAACTGGCTGAATGGCAGCCAGTGAGTGACTCAACTGCACACCCAGCGCTTTCGCTTTATCACGAAAAAAGTGAATTAA
>JAHFSE010000107.1 GCA_023265895.1 Gammaproteobacteria bacterium | reverse complement strand
CGTAAAGAGCCAAAAAAGAAATCGATGGCTGAGCGAAAAACTCAGTATGTGGAAATTTATCGTGGCTTTGAACAAGAGCAAGTAGAACAACAGTCGACCCGTTGTTTAGATTGCGGAAATCCCTATTGCGAATGGAAATGTCCCGTACATAACTATATTCCTAATTGGCTGCGTTTGGCTTCAGAAGGCAATATTTTTCAAGCAGCGGAATTGTGTCATCAAACGAATAGTTTGCCAGAAGTTTGCGGTCGCGTATGTCCGCAAGATCGTTTATGTGAAGGCGCTTGTACCCTGAATGAAGGGTTTGGTGCGGTCACCATTGGTTCGGTAGAAAAATATATTACCGATACCGCTTTTGCGCAAGGTTGGCGTCCGGATTTGTCTCATGTTGTGGACAGTGGAAAACGTGTGGCCGTGATTGGTGCAGGCCCTGCAGGTTTGGCTTGTGCCGATGTTTTAATTCGTAATGGTGTAAAACCAGTGGTCTTTGATCGCTATCCAGAGATTGGTGGTTTACTAACGTTTGGCATTCCAGAATTTAAATTAGAGAAGTCTGTTATCCAATTACGCCGAGAAATTTTTACTCATATGGGTATAGAATTTCGTTTAAATACTATGATAGGAAAAGACGTCTCTTTGCAGGACTTGTTAGATAATTTTGATGCTGTATTTATGGGGATGGGCACTTACACTTATATGAAAGGTGGTTTTCCTGGCGAAAATTTACAAAGTGTTTATGAAGCCTTGCCTTATTTGGTATCCAATGCACGGCGGAATCTTGGTTTTGAACATCATACGAATGATTGGATTAGTCTGCAGGGAAAACGCGTGGTGGTTTTAGGCGGTGGTGATACCGCGATGGATTGTAATCGTACCGCTATTCGTCAAGGTGCGGCCAGTGTGACGTGTATTTATCGTCGTGATGAAGCCAACATGCCTGGCTCGGTAAAAGAAGTAAAAAATGCAAAAGAAGAAGGCGTAGAATTTTTATTTAATCGGCAACCCATCGAATTATTAGGTGATGGTTCTTTATCCGGTGAAGCCTCCGTGATGGGTTTGCGTGTGGTAGAAACGCGTTTAGGTGAGCCTGATGCTCGTGGTCGTCGTAAACCGGAAGTTATTGCTGGCAGCGAACAAATCATTGAAGCCGACGCAGTGGTGGTTGCCTTTGGTTTTCAACCGAGCCCTGAGGATTGGTTTGATGATTATAATATTGCAACGGATGCTGCTGGTCGAGTCGTTGCCCCTGAGCAACAAGCTTTTGCTCATCAAACTAAAAACCCGAAAATTTTTGCGGGCGGTGATATGGTGCGTGGCTCTGATTTAGTGGTGACTGCTATTGCTGAAGGTAGAAAGGCTGCTGAAGGTATGTTGGATTATTTGGGAGTTTGATTTGTGGCTTTTTCTGAATTGAAAAATGATATTTTCCTCCGCGCTTTATTAAAACAGCCAGTGCCTTACACCCCCGTGTGGATGATGCGTCAAGCGGGGCGTTATTTGCCAGAATATCGCGAGCTTAGAGCAAAGGCGGGTGATTTTCTGACGCTCTGTAAAACACCTGAATTGGCTTGCGAGGTCACCATGCAACCGTTGCGTCGATTTGATTTAGATGCGGCGATTTTATTTTCCGATATTTTAACCATTCCTGATGCTATGGGATTGGGATTATATTTTGATGTGGGCGAAGGCCCGAAATTTAAACAGGTGATTCGTTCTCAGGCAGATGTGGCTGCCTTGCCTGCATTAAATATTGAGGTCGATTTAAATTATGTGTTAGCTGCAACACAATTAATTCGTGAAACGCTCAAGGGTCAAGTGCCTCTCATTGGATTTTCGGGTAGCCCTTGGACTTTGGCAACTTACATGGTGGAAGGCGGCTCAACCAAAGATTTTCGCAATATCAAAAGAATGCTCTACGAAACGCCCGATGTGTTGCATGCATTATTGGAAAAACTTGCGCAGGCAGTAACGGATTATTTAAACGGTCAAATTCGTGCTGGTGCACAAGCGGTACAGTTATTTGATACTTGGGGTGGTGTATTAACGCCGGAAACCTACCAAAATTTTTCGTTGCATTACATGACTAAAATTATTAACGGTTTAATTAAAGAGTGTGATGGCCGAAAAGTGCCGGTGATTTTATTTACTAAAAATGCCGGTCTATGGTTAGAATCCATGGCACACAGTGGTGCTGATGCCTTAGGTTTAGATTGGTCTATTGATATTGCGGATGCCCGTCGACGTGTGGGAGAGCGAGTGGCACTACAGGGTAATATGGATCCTTCTGTGTTATATGGCGATGCTGAAAAAATTCGGATGACAGTGAAAACTATTTTAGAGAAATACGGTTCAGGTTCTGGTCATATATTTAATTTAGGCCACGGCATCAGTCAGGATGTTAATCCGGCTCATGCGAAAGTTTTCATTGACGCGGTGCATGAACTTAGTGCGTCACAGCATGGTGGTTGTTAGTTTTATATCCACTCTTTGTGAATCAAAAACTCTTTATACAGCCTGGCTTCTTCACTGTTGGCTGCTGGTGCCCAATTATATTCCCAGCAAACTTCAGGTGGTAGTGACATTAAAATAGATTCGGTACGACCCCCACTTTGTAAGCCAAATAAAGTGCCTCGATCGTAGACCAGATTAAATTCTACATAGCGACCACGACGAAAGCGTTGAAATTGTTTTTCAGTTTCACCAAAGGCGATGTTTTTGCGTTTTTGTACAATAGGTAAATAAGCGTCTAAATAACCTTGTCCGACAGCGAGAGCGAATTCCATACAGGTTTGAAAATCAAATTCATTAAAATCATCAAAAAACAAACCACCAATCCCGCGAGGCTCTTGACGGTGTTTCAAATAAAAATAGTCATCACACCATTTTTTTAACCGAGGGTAGAGTGCTTCATCATAGGGTTCGCACACTTGTTTGGCGATCTGATGCCAATGTACGCAATCTTCAGTAAAACCATAATAGGGTGTTAAATCGAAACCACCACCGAACCACCAAATCGGTGTTTGGTTTGGACGTTCTGCGTAGAAACAACGGACGTTAGCGTGAGAGGTCGGTACATAGGGATTGTTAGGATGCATCACTAAAGAAACACCGAGTCCATGAAAAGGAAGCCCTGCTAATTCAGGTCGATGTTGAGTCGCTGAGGGCGGTAATTGCTGACCAAAGACATGAGAGAAATTAACGCCGCCTTTTTCAAAAACATTGCCGTTTGCGATAACCCGAGTACGACCACCGCCGCCATTAGGCCGTTGCCAAGTTTCTTCTATAAATTTTTCTGATTCATCGGCTTGAGCTAAATTTTTACAGAGATGATCTTGTAGCGCTAGAAACTTTTGCTCTAAGTGATCTAAATCGATAGACATACTGCGCTCCTATTTTTAAAAGAGATTAATTGCATCACTATAGCGAAACTATCTTTCAATCCACTTGATTGTCGTCAAACGTTAATGCGTTTTGCGAATATAGGCGCGAGTCATTAGATCTTGAATTTCTGTCGGGTTTTTTAATTTGCCCAGCTGGCCAGAGACGATACCGGTTAATTGTTTGCCAAAATATTTTTGCACCTGTAACCGATGTTTTGCCGCAGGCATGCCGCTGAGATTGGCACTGGTAGAAATAAGAGGCTGATTCAAATGGCTACATAATGCTTGAATAACAGGATGTGCGCTGACCCTTAATGCAATAGTCGGATGTTTTCCTGTGAGCCAAATGGGTAATAAATTTTGATGGGGTACTAACCAAGTGATGGGGCCAGGCCAAGTTTTATTCAGTGTTGCTCGCATCTTCGGCGTTAAATTTTTGATTAAGAAATCGAATTGATCTATATGCGCTGCGACTAGAATCAGGCCTTTTTCCCACGATCTCTGCTTGATCGCTAACAAGTTTGATACAGCGACGCAATCCCACGGATCACAGCCAAGTCCGTATACGGCTTCCGTGGGATAAGCAAATACACCCTGTTCAGCAAAGCTCTGGTGCGTGAGATGTTGATCTCGCCAGGACAGTATAGGGGTCATTAAGATTTTAAGGTGGCGCGTAGTTCGGCATCTTTAGCCATGATCACCGCTTGCTGATCCTGTCGATCTTTTTGAAGCGCAGCGGTTAATTCAGGATGATGAATGGCTAAGATTTGTGTCGCAAGATAGCCCGCATTTTTAGCGCCTGCTTTGCCAATGGCAACGCTGGCAACCGGAATACCTCCAGGCATTTGTACCGTTGACAGTAGGGCATCAAATCCTTGTAGTGGCCCTGAATCTACTGGAATACCGATCACAGGTTTTGTGGTGTGTGCTGCAATGGTGCCAGCCAGATGAGCAGCCATGCCAGCCGCGGCAATAAATACTTGGCAGCCCCGTTGTTCCGCTGATTGAATATAGTGCAGCGTTTGTTCTGGGGTGCGATGTGCGGACGCAATTTTTACTTCATGGGCAATACCAAATTTTTTTAGTACATTGGCTGCTGCTTCAACCGTTGGCCAATCCGAATCAGAGCCCATTAAAATAGCAACAAAATCCTGTGACATGATACGCACCTCTTTAATATATAAAATTAGGGGGGTGAGAACATTAGCTTGATCCCCTATTTTCGACAAGTCTAATGTTGCCGTTTAATCACATAATGCGCTAATGCTCTCAATCCATCTGCGTTGGCATCCCAGGATTCTAACGCTGCTAATGCGTGTTCATAGTGTGTTTTTGCGCGTTTTTGCGCTTGCTCTAATCCCAGTAATGCGGGATAGGTGAGTTTATGCTGTTGCGAGTCTGCGCCTGATTGCTTGCCTAATACTTGAGTGTCGCCAATCACATCTAAAATATCATCCTGAATTTGAAAGGCGAGGCCTAAGTGATGGGCATATTGCTGTAATGATGAATATTGCTGAGCGCTATAACTGGACGCAGCAAGTGCACCTAATGCTACGCTGGCTTGAATTAATGCGCCGGTTTTGTGGTGATGAATGGTTTCTAATTGTTGAAGAGAAGAATGGGTTGTCCTATTTTGCATCGATGCCGTCATATCGAGTGCTTGGCCAGCAACCATGCCTTGTGCGCCGGCAGCACGAGCCAATAGCTTTATCATAGAAAGTCGTGTTGTGGCGGATAAACTATCATCCGCCGCTATGATTTCAAATGCCAAACTGTGCAGCGCATCACCGACCAAAATGGCAGTGGCTTCATCAAAGGCAATGTGGCACGTGGGTTGTCCTCGCCTTAGGTCATCATCATCCATGGCGGGTAAATCATCGTGAATCAGTGAATAAATATGAATGAGTTCAATCGCCATCGCCGCATGATCCGCTGGCTCAAGTGCACCCTTTAATGCTTGGGCCGTCGCGTAAACCAATATTGGGCGAAAGCGTTTTCCGCCATTGAGGGTTGTATAGCGAATCGCTTCCATCAGTCGTGCGCTGGGTGAGGTATAGGCCGCCAACCAGCCTAACCATTGCTGATGGATACGTTGTTGGCAAAGCTCGCTGAAAGCTACTAAATCAAAGGGTGGGATCATCATGGGCTACAAAATCTTCCTGCAGATGATCGCCATTTTTGCCCATCAGAATTTGCACCCGTTGCTCTGCTTTAAGGAGCGTATTTCTCGCTTCCTGACAAAGTTGGATGCCTTCCTCAAAGACTTTTAGTGATTCTTCTAAAGGCAATTGACCTTGTTCTAATTGCGCGACTAAATTTTCCAAATCATTTAGTGCCTGTTCCAGGGAGGGATTTTTTTTTCGAGTAGCCATAAAAATTTGTAGGGACGAAGTAACGAAAGGGTCATAAAAGGTTGGGCGAAGTTACCTGACTTGTACATTGAGGTCAAATCTCTTGCAGGTTTAGATCAAGATGATTACTCTGGAGTTTGTCGGGTACTTTGGGTTACTTCATCACAACAAGAACAAGCACAGTAATCACAGCGCGGATGTTATCTTGGCGGCCTTAGATAATCGATCTGTGTTGTTGACATAAAAAAGCGATGGTCACCCTTATGGCGATGATTCAAGTAAGAAAAAACCACACTTTAATACGTAATCCGCTCGACTCTTGTTTGGGTTTTGGGTATTTGAGTTTTTGGTTATGTATCTCTATCTCATTGGTTTGGGCCTCGTTGGTTTGGGCGCAACCAGGCCAGGATATTTTTTTGGCGAATGCTAAAGCCTTGTCTTTAGGGCATGCCGTGACGGCTGATCCACCTGGTATCGATTCCATTCACTTCAATCCTGCCGGATTAGCAAAGCTGCGAGATTTACAATTCGAATTTAAAGGCGTCTATGCAGACGTGAGTTTGACAGGGCAGTTTCAAAGCTCTCCGGAATATGATCGACTGCTGAGTATTGGTAATTTTCACGACCAAGTGAGTGGTTCGAATAGTAAAATTAACGGTATTACGATCTTTTTGCCGAAAGCTGGATTAGTCGATTTACCTGCGGCAGCGGCGGGTATGGGGGGTATTTCGTGGGAATCTAAAAAATATGGTATTACCTTTGCTGATGCTGTTTATGCCCCTTTAGCCGGTGGTGTGAATCGTGACGATGATGATCCCGGTCGTTATTCCTATCGTCGAGTGGGTGTGACCCGACTGACTTATTTTTCTCCTTCCTTTGGTGTTTATCTCACAGATACTTTGGCTGTTGGCGCTTCTTTGGGTGCCAGTTATTTTGGTGTGGGTGATGAAACCGATGTGCGCTTCCCAAATACAATTTTGGGTGGTTTTGAAAATGTTCGCAGAGGGTTGTGCGGTGCTTTTGGCTTACAGGTTTCTGTTTGCGCGGGAAGTTTAGATCCGACTCAACCACTGGCGAGCATTGAGCTTGCGGTGCAGGATCCTTTATCACTGACATTTAATTTGGGTGTGTTGTGGGAGCCGACGGATTGGTTCAGCTGGGGCGCCGCTTATCAAAGTGGTGCGCGTGATAAATTAAGAGGCACCTTAAAGCTAAAATACTCTGAAGGTACGCGAAAATTCTTACAAGATACCGTGGATAGCGTCACGGTGAATGGTCGTCATCCGAATATTAATACCAAAGAGCAAACACTTAAAACCACCATAGATTTTCCTTATCCTCAGCACTTTTCTACCGGTATTAGTGTCAAAGTTGTGCCGCAATGGAAATTTAATATGGATTTAAAATGGACTGAAACCAGCGTCTGGGATCAGTGGACTATTCGCTTTGATGAGCCGGTAGACATTCTTGCTTTGGCAGGCCCTATTTTATCTTTGTTGGGTGCGCCAGGTGTTTCTGCTAACCAGGTCATTCTGCCTCGAGGTTACCAAGATGCGTGGAATTTATCTTTTGGTGTAGAGCATCAATTGAATGATCAATTGGTTTTGCGTATGGGCTATGAGCCTAGAAAATCCCATATACCGGATAATAAGCGAGACTTTATCGTGCCTTTAGGTGATGTGGACATTTATGGCATGGGGCTGGGTTATCGGCCAACCTCTGATACGGATATTGATTTGGCTTTAGCGCTTATTAAATCCCATCAGTACATTCCTAGCGATACCAGCGATAATGCCAATAGTTTGAATGTGAATAATTTTATCTACAACCCTTACGCCGGTCAGAATATTACCACCGACTTAAATGTCTCGCTTTTCTTGTTAAGCTATCGCACTCGATTTTAATCTGCAGAATAAACAGCTTTCCCGTTGATCCACGTGCTGACCACGCGTCCTTTCAATGATTGATTTGAGCCAGATAGTTCTGCGTCTGGTTTCCACTGTTTGTTAGGATCTATGATGACAAAATCAGCCGCTGTGCCGACACGCAGCGATGGATTCGTTTGTCTCAATAGTGTGAGGGGTGCTTGCGTGATGCAAGTGATGGCTTGATGCAGTGACAATTGTTGTTGCGTTATTAATTCCAGTAAATGTGGAATAAAAGTGTGTAATGTTTTCTGCCCTGCATAAGT
>JAHFSE010000009.1 GCA_023265895.1 Gammaproteobacteria bacterium | reverse complement strand
AGCAAGCGCGAGCCATTTTCCTATGCGGTTGATCAGCAACATCCGCTCACAAACCATGGCCGCTCATTGACAGTATGTGGGCAAAACAGGCACAATGGCCCGTAACTGTTTTTCTTTTAATAAGATTTGTATTCTTCATCAGGATGAATTGTAGAATGGCATGAGCTCCTAGCAATGAGCTCCATGTTTGCCAGGTTGGCCTCGCATAATACTAAAGATAAAAATAAGAGGGTCGCGCCATGTTCAAGTTTGCTGCGAATGAACTTAGCTCAGTGTTGCATAGAGGAATGAATGGTCTCCAGCAGACTGCAGGAACCGTTAATCGTTCACTGGACGGCCATCCTTTATTGAAACAAGCGCTTCAATACAGTGCAATTGCCGCAACGATCCTGGTTGCTCCAGAGATTGGTGCTGCTTTGTGGGCGGTGAAAAGTTATCGCGAGATGAGTCAGCCCTCCACCGCTCATATTGATCTCGCCAAATTGGAACCTGCTACTGCGGAACCTGCTGTTGTGATTGCATCATCAGATATGCATGATCAACCAGCAGCAACAAGAGCTGCTTCTTGGTGGAATACTGCGAGTGGTTATGCCAGTGGTATTTTGGGATCCTCAAGACCAGAAGATAATTATTTTTCCGATTCTGTCAGCGATGAGCCGTTATTTATGACGGGTGGTTCAATGACAGTAGACTCCGATGAATTGCCTGTATCGAGTAAAGCATCGAGCCCAGTTGCTGATCTGCTCGCTGAAGAGAATAAAATACCGATCCCAACCAGCGTTATTAATCAATCTTCTGATGAAGTACAATCCACAGATCAGATTCAATATTTACCTCCGCTACTATCATCACGAGTTGATTTTGGTCCCCGTGACGATGATTCTCCTATCTCTTCAGATGGCTCAGAGTCGCCTTCACCATCAGACGAATTTGATTTAACCGAAGCGCATATTGATGGCCTAGCACAGTTTGGCTTTATACCTGTTCAGAATGCTGAAAGAGACGATGATATAACGCCAAGGCCTCCTCAAGAGGATGATAAAGCACCTGTGAATGTATCGGTTAGCGATGTGTCAGAAGATGAAGTTGCGCAATTTATTCGGTCTGCAATAGATGAAGCTCCGCAGACATCTTCCTCTCCTGTCTTGACTGATGCTCAAGCGCATACTTTTGATAGCGCAATTGTTATGTCATCAGCGGAATCTAGTAGGGTTTCATCGCCGTTTACTGTAAGTGAAAGCGGCTCTGTCACGAGTCCGAAAAAAATCAAAGAATTTTCCTATGGCCACACGTTAGCGGACAGATTAATTGCTGCGCGAGACAGTGATGATCCACAAGTATTGGCAAAACTGTCGCAAGATACCGATTATCGTGTGCGTTTAAAAGCCGTCAAAAATGAGCATTTCACGGATGTTACTGCGATTGAGGATTTACTTAAAAATGAAACGGATACTGAAATTTTAACCCATTTAATTAATCGTTCAGCATCCTTATCGACTTCAGTGGTGGATCATTTATTAAAACAAACGGGTTTGCATAATACCGTGTATGTGGCATTAGCCAAGCATGAAAGCATCAGCGCTAAACACTTATTTGAATTGGCGCAAAATCACAGTTCCGGTGCGATCGCCGTCGCGATTGCTCAAAATAAAAATGCTGGGCAGAAAACATTAGAGATGCTTGCTAAGAGTAAAGATATAGAGGTGAAAAAAGCGATTATAGTAATGGCGAAATTTGTTTCTGGTTCAGCCAGAGCTAAATATAAATTAGCTTTGACTCACATCGTAAATGCGGGTGGCAGTGCGAATGAGCTCATTAAAAAATCAGCAAGGGAATTATTAAAAGCAAAATAGATTGAAGTTGCTATGGATGGCCATAAAATTTTTTAAAATCAAACCATCCGGAGCGCAATGACCATGTCATTTCCAAACTGCACTATACACGAAAGACCTCAACTACCTGTCTGTGGCTTAAACGAAGCACCGCCTCATGGGCAACAAGAAGACGCTTCATCCGTGAGTTGGTTATCGGTCAGTAGCTTCGTGGGTGCGGATTTAGGCGCTTTTTATGGTGGTTTGCGTGGCTATCAAAATTTGCGTGCAGCGCATGATGGTGAATCCCCCTTAGCTTATGCGCAGTCTGTTGCACCGGATTTATTGGGCTCAGTGAAGC
>JAHFSE010000106.1 GCA_023265895.1 Gammaproteobacteria bacterium | reverse complement strand
AAAGCATTGAAAGTGATTTTAGCGGATAAACCAGGACGAAATTTTATTATCAATCCACAAGCTGGGATTGTGGTGGTGCGCGCTCAAGGCACCGAACATAAAGAAATTGAAAATTTCTTAAAAGTTTCAGAAGCCAGCTTGCAAAAACAAGTCATTTTAGAGGCCAAAATTCTTGAAGTAGAATTAAATAATAATTTTCAATCCGGTATTAATTGGACGGCGTTAGGGCAATTAGCGAAGAGTAAAACCTTCACGAATTCTATTGCCTCTGATGCGCTGGCGGGTCCAAAGGATATCGGCGGTGTTTTTAAATTGGTCTTTAATTTAGGTGATTTTGATGGTGTGATTAGCTTGTTAGAAGATCAAGGTCAAGTGAAAGTATTATCTAGTCCGCGTATTGCAACAGTCAATAATCAAAAAGCTGTGATTAAAGTAGGGCAAGACGAGTTTTTTGTGACTGGATTTAAATCGAATGTCACTACGGATAAAAATGGTAATTCTCAAAACACGCCAGATTTAACCTTGTCGCCATTTTTCTCAGGCATTGCTTTAGATGTGACACCTCAAATTAGCGTAGATGATGAAATTACTTTACATGTCCATCCTTCCGTAAGTGAAGTGAATAATCAAACAAAAGATGTTGTTGTTGGGGATAAAGATTATACCTTCCCGGTAGCGCTGAGCAAAATTCGGGAATCCGATAGTATTGTACATGCGCGTAGCGAACAAATTATTGTGATTGGTGGTTTGCTACAAAATACGGTTAATAACGAAGATGTCGGTATTCCCGTGTTGAGCCGTATTCCTGGTTTGGGTTATTTATTCAAGCAAAAACGTCAAACGATCCGAAAAAGCGAATTGGTCATTTTATTGAAGCCCATCGTCTCAGGCTCCGATACTCAGGAACAGAAAAATGTTAAAGAAATAACAAGCCGATTGCGATCATTAGAAGAAAATTCTATGCAAACGGATATTTCAATTAAATAACACTCAGTGGCAAGGATGGATGGTGTGCTATGTACCTTGAATACTTTTCTCTAAAGGAGTTTCCTTTTTCTATCACACCAAATTCACAATTTTATGCCAATCTCTCCACGCATCAAGATTGCATTAACACCTTGTTAGTTGCTTTGCAGTGTGGGGAAGGGTTCGTTAAAGTCATTGGTGAAGTTGGCACAGGAAAAACATTATTGTGCCGTAAATTAATGGGGATGTTAGATGAGCGTTGTTTTTATACAGCCTATATTCCAAACCCTTATTTAACGCCAGACGAATTAAGGCATGCTTTAGCCCATGAATTGCGTGTTAATAATGCAGATGAATATAGCGATCAAGTTTTATTGCAGCATATTTATCAGCGACTGATAGAGATTTCTTCAGCAGGGGCTCGTGTCGTTTTATTGGTTGATGAAGCACAAGCCATGAAACCAGAAACATTAGAAGCTTTACGTTTGTTAACCAATTTAGAAACAGAGAAAGAAAAATTATTACAGGTCGTCTTGTTTGGTCAGCCAGAATTAGAATTGACGCTCAATCGTCAAGATTTGCGTCAATTAAAGCAGCGAGTCACTTTTGCGCAAAATTTAAGGCCCCTCAATGAAATAGAAATTTCTCATTATATTCATCATCGAATGGCCGTTGCTGGGCATATTGGCATGCCTTTATTTACCGAGGATGCCATCCGATTTTTGTATAAAAAAACCAAGGGTACGCCACGATTAATTAATATTAGCTGTCATAAAGCGTTAATCGTGGCCTTTGGTCGTGGTGATAGACAAGTGGATTTATTACATGTTCGTCGAGCATTGGCCGATGTTGAAGTGATTTCTGCCAGAAATTGGTGGCAACGTATTAAATGGCCTGTTTTAGGGTGATTTTTGCATTGTGTAAAATTACATTTTTCCGGCAATGGAATTAAAATGATCTAAATTGTGGGCTATGGAATAGCTATGAGTGTTGTTAATGAAGCTTTGCAAAATCTACAAGCCAGACGAGCTGCGGCCATCGCATCAATTAAATCTTCGATGGATCCTCAAGTCGTTTCTTTAGGGCATGGGCCATTGCCTCATTCCGTAGTTAAAAATTGGGTATATCAATCGAGTCAGGATGAAAAGAAAAATATTATTCATATTTTTGTGATCGGTTTCATCTTATTGTCTTTGTTTTTTTTCGCAATAAAGTCATGGTATTTTTTCCATGACTCTGGTATAAAAGCAGTCGTTATTGAACCCATTAAGTTGAGCCAAAAATTAGCTTTATCTGATATATCTAGCCCTGTTTTTGTATTGGCGAAACCGATTATTCATGAGCCAGAATTGCCTGAAAAATTATTTCACATAAAGCGATTGTCGGTGAAGCCTCAGCGTTATCGCATGCCATCATTGCCGATTGGTCACACGATGAAAATGGCGGCCGTCAATTCATCGAGTGTTTATCTGCCACCTTATCAAATTGGTGAAGATATTGAACATGCAATGGATCTTTATCAAAGCCGTGGCTATGATGCAGCAAAATTATTTTTGCTAGAATTGATTCACCGATATCCTAAGCAAGTAGAATATTCCGAATCGTTGGTTAAGTTGATGATGAAAAATAATCATCCTGATGAAGCTTGGATTATGTTAAATCAAGCAAGAAAAACATTTTCCACCGACAGCGGACTAAAAATAATAGAGGCGCGTTTTTATATCGAGAGAAAGCAATGGCAAAAAGCCCATGATTTGTTGAATGAAAATCCAGCGTTAGATCAAGTGGAATATTTATCTTTGTTAGCCATGAGCAAAAAAGAAATTCAAGATATGGATGGTGCCAATGCCATGTATCAAAAGCTAAATCAATTAGAGCCAAATAACCCAGCTTGGTCATTAGGTTTGGCAATGACTTATGAAAGTATGGGATTTTTAGAGCAGGCGAAAACAGCTTATTTGGCAGCACAAAATTCTACGGGATTGTCTTTGAGTAGTTATTCATTGATTAAACAAAAATTAGCGCATTGGGGGCATGAGGAATAGTTATTATGGAGATGCCAAAGCGAATTAGAATTGGTGATTTGCTTGTTCATACTAAATTGATCACGCAAGCACAATTAGAAATTGCTGTTGAAGAACAAAAAAAAACCGGTCGAAAGCTGATTCGGATTTTAGTGGATTTAAATTTTGTTCCAGAAGACGATTTGCTGAAATTTCTTTCAAAGCATTTAAGAATTCCGCTGTTGGATTTGAAATTTTATCATTACGATAAAAAAATTATTAGTAAATTACCAGAGGCTCAAGCCCGTCGATTTAAAGCCTTAGTGCTTGCAGAAGAGCCCAATGGCCTAGTGGTTGCCATGGTTGACCCTACTGATTTATTTGCTGCGGATGAAATTAGAAAAATTCTTGGTCGGCCTACCTTAATTTCTTTGGTGAAAGAAAGCGATCTCATGAATTTGATGGATACCGCTTATAGGCGTACCGATGAAATTTCTAACTTGGCTATTGAGCTGGAAGGTCAATTAAATCAGGGTGTCGATTTTAATTTATCCGATTTGGATGATATAGATTCAGAATTAGATGCACCTGTTGTTAAGTTGCTGCAAAATTTATTTGAAGATGCTTTACGGATGCGCGCTTCCGATATTCATATTGAGCCAGATGAAAAAATATTGCGCATTCGACAACGGATTGATGGCGTATTACAAGAACAAATTGTTAAGGAAAAAAGAATTGCTTCTGCGTTGGTGATGCGATTAAAAATTATGTCTGGCCTTGATATTTCTGAAAAACGCTTGCCTCAGGATGGGCGTTTTAGTTTTAAAGCCATCTCTGGTGCTGTAGATGTTCGGCTGTCGACTTTACCTACTATGTGGGGTGAGTCGGTGGTCATGCGTTTGTTAGATCAAAGTCAGGGTATTCGTAAATTAGCTGAGTTAGGCATGCCAGAAGTGATTCGTGAGCGCTTTGAAATGCTCATTCAAAAACCAAACGGCATGATTTTAGTCACTGGACCTACGGGTAGTGGAAAAACAACTACGCTTTATTCTGCGCTGAATGAATTAAATAGTGAAGAAGTAAAAATTATTACCGCGGAAGATCCGGTAGAATTTAGAATGCCAAGAATTAATCAAGTTCAAATTAATACAAAAGTGGATCTGACTTTTTCTAAAGTGCTGCGCTCTGCTTTGCGGCAAGATCCGGATGTGGTTTTAGTGGGAGAAATGCGCGATCAAGAAACGGCAGAAATTGGTTTGCGTGCGGCAATGACAGGGCACTTAGTGTTATCGACTTTGCATACCAACGATTCTGTGAGTACGGTATTGCGTTTGATTGATATGGGCGCTGACTTATATTTAGTTGCTGCTGCTTTGCGCGGTATTTTAGCGCAACGATTGGTGCGTCGAATCTGTATCCACTGCAGTAAAGCTTATCAGCCCACTGCGGCAGAAATGATTTGGGTGAAAAATATTGCACGTAACAAGCAAGAAGAATTTTCTGCTGCGCAATATCAACAAGGTTCTGGTTGTTCAAAGTGTAATAACACAGGTTATAGCGGTCGTATTGGCTTATACGAATTATTAGAAATGGACGATGCTTTAGTCATTGCTTTGCGTGCTAATGATCCTAGTAAATTTGAGGCGAGCGTCAGAGCATTAACCCATTTTGAAACTTTAGGATTGTGTGGATTACGTTATGCAACGCAGGGTGTGACCAGCTTGCATGAAGTATTTAAAGTGGCGGCAGAATCGGATGTTGAACAGAGTCATGTGGATCATAATGTATGATGTATAAATATCGTGGGAAAACTCAATCAGGTGCGCAGGCTAACGGCGTTGTGGATGCTGTATCCGAAACGGCTGCTGCGGGCGAAATTATGAAACAGGGTATTACGCCGATCAGTATTGTCGCCTATAGCGAAAAAGCATCTTGGCGCGATGAGTTGCGAGTTTTATTCGAACCTAAGAAAATTGAATTAGAAGAGCTCATTATTTTTTGTCGACAAATGTATGCTTTATCCCGTGCTGGTGTGCCGTTAATTCGTGCTTTTCGTGGTTTGTTAGAAACCATGAAAAATCCAGTATTAATTAAAGCAATTCGAGAAGTGTTGGGGCATTTAGAGACCGGTATGAGTTTGGCAATGGCTTTTAGTAAAACAAAAATGTTTATGCCTATTGTGATCAGCATGGTACATGTGGGAGAAAATACCGGAGAATTAGATGAAACTTTTAATAATATTGCAAAACATTTGGAATTAGAGCGCGATATTAAACGCCAAATTCAACAAGCGACCCGTTATCCCATGATGGTGATTGGTTTTATTGCGGCAGCCATGGTGGTGGTTAATTATTTTGTAATTCCCTCTTTCAGTAAAATATTTGAGCAATTTCATGGTCAATTGCCGATGCCCACTAAGATTTTATTGAGTGTTTCGCAATTTTTTATTGATTATAAATTTTTACTGTTAGCCGTGATTATCGGTGTTTCTATGAGTTTATATCAATATGTGAACACCGATGTAGGTCGCATGAATTGGGATCAGAAAAAATTAAAATTGCCGTTGATTGGTGTGATTCTTGAGCGAATTTTGTTGGCGCGTTTTGCGCGCACTTTTTCTATGTTGTCAGCCGCAGGTATTCCGGTATTAAAATCACTTAATATCGTGGCGCAAGGGGTTGGTAATGTCTACATAGGTAAAATGTTGATGATGATGCATGACGGTATTGAGCGTGGAGATAGTTTTACTAGAACTGCGGCTTCTACTAAATTATTTCCACCTTTGGTGCTGCAAATGATTTCGGTGGGTGAGGAGACGGGTTCATTAGATCCGATGTTAATTCAGGTTGCTGACTTTTATGATGAAGAAGTGAATTATTCGCTGAAAAAACTCAGCGCAGCGATTGAGCCGATTATTTTAGTGGTGATGGGGGGTATGGTGTTGATGTTGGCGTTAGGTATTTTCTTACCCTTGTGGGATTTAAGTTCTCATGCGGGGAGTGCTTAATTGCTTAGGATGGATGCAGATAATATAAAAAAACAGCAAAAAATATGACAATAAAAAAAGCCTGGCTATACTCAAAAAGAGCATGGCGGCAGCGCTAAGCAGAAAGTTGAATCAGTTATGTCAGCGACCAACAGGTCGTGAGGCGAACAATCTAAAATGTCATGACATTGGAGGTAGGTGTATGCAGTTGTCAGGAAAAAGCGTTGCCAAACAGGCCGGCTTTACATTAATTGAGTTGATTATGGTGGTGGTGATTTTAGGCGTGTTATCCGCTTTTGCGCTACCTCGTTTTGGTAATTTTAAGGGGAATGCTGAGCAACAAGCGACTATTGCAGCTCGGTCAGCGGTGCAGTCAGCAGTAGACCTGGTGCACTCTCAGGCTTTGATTGAGAATAAAAAGGCTGCAAGTAATGAGACCATTACATTGGAAGATGGCACTACGACGATTGCGCTCGCTTATGGATACCCTGATAACACTTCCAATGGTATCCAGAAAGCAGTGAATTTGAGTGGTTTCAGCTACACTAGTCCGACGTTTTCAAAGACGGGAAATACAAGTTGTACTTTTGATTATGCATCATCAACTGGTGTGGGGCTTCCTCCGGTGATTGGTGCGGTGAATGCTGCTTGTAAATAGAGTGATAAACATATTGCTTTTTGATTAAATAAAAAAGGTCTCTCAGAAGAGATCTTTTTTTGAGTCGAAGAAATGGATTAAGTTAGCAATTGGTTGGTGCGGAATTTGGGGTAAGTGTATGAAGTTGTCAAGAAAAAGCGTTGCCAAACAGGCGGGTTTTACGTTAGTTGAATTGATTATGGTGGTAGTGATTTTAGGCGTGTTATCGGCCTTTGCACTACCTCGTTTTGGTAATCTTAAGGGGAATGCTGAGCAACAAGCGACTATTGCAGCTCGGTCAGCAGTGCAGTCAGCAGTAGACATGGTGCATTCTCAGGCTTTGATTGAGAATAAAAAGGCTGCAAGTAATGAGACCATTACATTGGAAGATGGCACTACGACGATTGCGCTCGCTTATGGATACCCTGATAACACTTCCAATGGTATCCAGAAAGCAGTGAATTTGAGTGGTTTCAGCTACACTAGTCCGACGTTTTCAAAGACGGGAAATACAAGTTGTACTTTTACTTATGCATCATCAACTGGTGTGGGGGTTGCTCCGGTGATTGGTATAGTAAATGCTGCTTGTAAGTAAGGATTCTGTGTATTTAGACCAAAACATGATTTGGTATTTCTTACTTAAAAGAACAGATTTTATATGAGCTCAGACTCAACCTTTAGCACCAAAAACTCAACCAAAGGTTTCACCTTGGTTGAGTTGATTATCGTTATGGTGGTGATGGGCATTGTGAGTGCCACAGCCGTCAGTCGATTCACCAACACACAAAGTTTTGCAGCCCGTTTTTTTGTTGATGATGTGATTGCTGCTTTGCGCTATGCGCGAACTTATTCTTATACGACAGGGTGTCAGATACGTTTCAGTGTTAATAATGGCTCTCGTTTTTCTGTAAATCGCCCCAATGATTGCAGCGCAACGCAGCCTGTTTTTGGTGTAATAGACAAACCTTTTTCAGCCAATGAGCCTTACCAAATCTCTGCGCCAACAGGCATCACCCTTAAAGATAAGACTGGAGATGCAAGCCCAGATTTAGACTTCTTTCCGAATGGGACCGCTTGTTCGGCATCTACTACTAGAAATTTTGTCATAACGGCTACGGGTATCAGTAGGACGATCACTGTGGAGTGTGCAACTGCCTATGTCCATGAAACATAAAACCGCACACTTTCAGCAAGGTGTTACTCTTGTTGAGCTGATCATTGCTTTAGTGATTATCGGTGCTGCTTTGGCAGGTCTCGCCAGCTCGATGAATGTTATGGTGCGTCGTAGTGCAGACCCAGCCTTGCATCAGCAAGCTATTGCTATAGCAACCGCTTATATGAATGAAATCACGCAAAAGGCAGTAACCACAACAAATTGTAAGCCGCCGACAGTTGGGCGAACTAATTTCTCTGATGTGTGTGATTATGATGGATTAACGAATAATGGCGCTAAAAATCAGTTTGGTCAGGCGATTTCAGGTTTAGAAGGATATGACGTGGTGGTGA
>JAHFSE010000105.1 GCA_023265895.1 Gammaproteobacteria bacterium | reverse complement strand
AGTTAAAACAAATTCGGTGAATTGACCGACTTCAGAATAACACTGAATATCGCCACCAAATCCATGCATGGCTCTTTTGCAAAAAGACAAACCTAATCCTGTGCCTTCTTGCTCATTGGAGGTAATGAAGTTTTCAAATAAATTATTTTTTACAGAAGCATCAATACCTGGGCCATTGTCTTTAAAATGAATAGCATTCATTGGCTCACCGACAACCGTCCAGATATGTATTTTCCGATCACCTTTATCATTTTGTTTTAAATAATAAAAAGAATTTCTAAGCAAATTAAATAACACGAAATTAAATAACACATCCGAACCTTTGAAAGAAAAATCTTGCTCAATAGTGAGTGTTACCATTTCGCGTTCTTCATCATGATAACCATAATCGCTCAGACTCGAGGCCAAGACTTCAGAGGCCTTTAAGATTACAAATCCAGATGAATCTAACTGTTGATTCTTCATGTTATTTAAAATAATACCAATAATTTGATAACCTCGATCAATAATTCTCAACAAGCCATTTAATTCAGAACATTCGACTAATCGCTTTGTAGGGTCACCCGCATCTTCAGGGACTTTCTGTAATCGCCTAACCTTCAAGGTTAAAGCGCCCAACGGGCTTCGTAATTCATGCGCAATAGAACCCGCCAAACCTTTCAATAAATTAATTTTGTTTTCTTTAATACGCTGCTCACTTTTAATTAAGAAATGCTGATATAAAGCAGACTCTAAGCGAACAAACAATTCCATATCATCATAAGGTTTAGATAAAAAATCATTAGCACCGGCCAAAAAACCTTTATAGAGTGCGCCGGCTTCTTTTTGTAGCGCAGTCAACATAATCACAGGTAATGTTTTTGAAATTTCGGCACGAATAATTTCTGCTACTTCATAGCCATTCATGCCCGGCATCATCACATCTAACAAAACTAAATCGGGTGATTCTTGTCGAATCAGTTTTAATGCGGACTCACCATCACTGGCACTAACGACACGAGCACCAATGGAATTAAGAAAATTGGTGGTAACAACAATATTAATATTGTCATCATCAACCACTAAAATTTTGGCGCGCTGCAATAATTGCAATCGCTCCATAATGCTAGGATCTTGTAGACTAATAGTTTTCATTTGGGTTGTTTTTAAGGTGGTTTCTTCCAACATTAAAGCAGGCAACATTTGAGCTGAAACCATTTGAGTATCCACCACTGATACAGATTCAGCGCCATCCGCAATCGGTAAAGTGAAATAGAAACTACTACCACTCCCTTCAATACTAGAAACACCTAATTTTCCATGATGCAATTCGACTAATTTTTTAGTCACGGACAAACCCAAACCGGTGCCGCCATAACGACGAGAAATAGAACTATCCGCTTGTTCAAAGGCATTGAAAATAACATCTACTTTGTCATCGGAAATACCAATTCCTGTATCGGTCACTGAAACTCTTAATTGGGCATTTTGTACGATAGCAGAAATAGTAATAGAGCCTTTGTGGGTAAATTTAATGGCATTACCGATAAGATTATATAAAATTTGCTGCAATCTATTTTCATCAGCAATGACCTTAGGCAAGTCTTCTGCTAACTTATTAACAAAAACTATTTTTTTACCTTCTAATAATGGATCCACCAAAGATTTTAAATGCTGTATCAATGATTGCAAACGCACTTCGGAAAAAGACAATTTAAAGTCACCCATTCGCATACTGGAAAAATCTAACAAATCATTGATTAAGTAAGAAAGGCGCGTGCCGCTTTGATGAATGGCTTTGAGATCTTGCACTCTGGCATCAGGAATGGTTGGAGATAGATGTTGAATTAAAAATTTAGTCAGGCCGATAATACCATTGAGTGGTGTACGTAATTCATGGGAAGTATTGGCCAGGAAGTCGTCTTTTTTCCGATCAAGATCTTGCAGCTTAATATTACTTTGTTCTAATTCTGCATTTTTTTGATTTAATTCGGCTGTTTTTTCTTTGACTTTTTCTTGCAAATTATTGGTAAGATCCATTACTTGGACCACATAACGATAACCAATTAAACTAAATACTGACGCTGCAATTAAAATCGTACCATCCCAAAATAAACCCGTGATGACATCACTAATACCAATGTTTGCTTTTAAAAAACCAGCAGGTACCACACATAAAAAATAAGCGAGCACAGAGGGTATAACAGTATATTTTGGATTCCAGCTCATGATAATGGAGGGAATAATAAACGCGGTTGACATACCTAACGCATAGGGTAAAAAATTGTTAGTCTGAAATATCATAATACTAAGAGACAAAATAACTGAAGCAGTATGTATCATACCAATAGTAATTGTTTTTCTATAACTAACAGATTTTTTCAGTAAGAAGAATAGTAGAAAAGAAAGGCAGGCATAGCCACCTCTCAGCAACAGAAAAAAGAGAAAATTATGGGGATCTAGGTAATAATCAAAAATGGACCAAGAAAGAACAAATGGAATTGCCAACATGATCAAAACTTGAAGCCTATTTTTTTCCACTTCAACGGACGTCAAGGCTTGATCATTAGAAACATTACGGAAAAATACTTTGTTGAGATGATCCTTCATCACATTCCTTTTTAAAGGGTTAACTATTTCTTCAATACTAAAAACGGCTGTATTTGATGGGTTTCATCATAAAAAAAGGATACCTCTTGATAAGGTAGGCCTGTTTTTTCAATTAAGGTCAGCATCTGTTGCTCGCTCTTAAATTGTAATTCCCAATCCAATAGGTATTTCATCGTACCCTTAGTTGGATTTTTCGGACTAAAATTACCAATCACCAACTTGCCATTATCTGCCAAAGCGCCATAGGCCATACAAAAATAGTTCATAAATCCAGAATCATCAAAGTAATCTAACAAGCCAGCGCTATAAATAATGTCTTGTGGCGTTTTAAGCTCTTCCAGCAACTTTCCATTTTTTGCACCAAAGGCATTAAATTCTTTTACCTTCACTCGATTGCTAGCACCAGGAATACGATCCAAAATATCACGAGCACCCGATAAAGCTCGAATATCCACATCCATTAAAGTCACAGAAAACTGACTGGGCTTGATAGCTTTGAATACAGTTTCAAGCTCATGGGCCTTACCACACCCTAAACTTGCTACCTTGAGAGGTTCATCACTCGTCTTATTGTTGGCTTCATGAATTAAAAATTGAGCTAAGGCGTTTTTTCTATCCCGCACTGCTTGGCAAACAGGTAGAGATAAAAACAAATTATCGATAATCCGACCCAAAGGATGAATGTGATCAACAGCATCCACCGAACCACGATAAATCATTTCTATGGTGTGATGATCGCCAACAAAACCTTCTTTTTTCTCTAATACCCTTTTTGGAACATGTGATAAATAAAGCCATGGCGTCATTTTTTGTTTAATAAAGACGCCCAATTTATTTTTTTCTTCTAACTGCATGAGCCTATTGTCATAAAGTTGATTTAAATACTCATCACTTTTATGAAACCAATAACTAATTTTCTCAACGGTTTGATTTGAAAATTTACCATGTGGCCTAAATTCACCCTCGGGCGCAGAGGATTTACGTCGATTGCGATTGTATTCTGATAACGCATGATTCAAAACAAGTTCTAAGTGGTGAAAGGGAGAGGTGTAATAGGCTTCAATGATCGACCACTGAGCATTTTTATTCGTAGTTTCAGGAAATAATACGATGCTCTGATCAACACCTCGCCATTGATGTTCAAAAAAAGAAATCTCAGGAATTAATTTATTACTTGTAATGGGGGTAGCCGTACTAATCATATCGCCTCCTTGGTATAACAAACGCCTTAATCCGACGCCGATAATTATTATTGTTGTTATTCAGACAAAGCACATCCGTGTTAGTTTAAGTCATTTGAGTCACTCTGCGCCCTGTCTCCGACAAGTCGAGGCAGGAAACTATCATTAGATCAACTTATGATCAATAGACACCTTTGCTTTAATTTGTAACATCAAAGTAATAGCGTTTTATAATCCACAATATTGCTCATATTTGATTTATTTTTAACCGTTTAGCGCGCAAACATCAACAAATGCCGCTGCTCATCTTCCATCCCTGGCACCTGCAAAACAATCTCCCGTTTCAAGATAAAATCCGATGATGCTTGATTGGGCAGCCCCTCTAACCGCCCCACCATCGCCAATATTTGTCCATCAGATGCCAGCAAAGGACTGCACAAATCTAACAGATGTGGCAAGGCAGTGTAAGCTCGGCCGATAATTTGGTGGTGTAAATTTTTTGGTGGGTAGCTTTCTAACCGATGGTGGACAATTTCTATCTCAGAAAGCCCTAATTCAATTTGCACTTGGCGAAGAAAACGAATTTTTTTGCTATTGCTGTCGAGCAAGGTACATTTTAATTCAGGATAAGTAATCGCCAAGGGAATACCAGGCAGACCTGCGCCAGTTCCAACATCTAACAAGTCAGTGACTTGGACGTAAGGCGCTACCGCTAAACTATCCAGCAGATGCTTTACCACCATACTATTGGGGTCACGAATGGCAGTGAGATTATAGGCAGTATTCCAACGCAACAATAAATTTAAATACGCCAACAATTGATCTTGCTGATGCGAGGTTAAATTTAATTTGAGCTGGGTAAGGCCGTGGGTGAGGAGGGTTTTTGGTTGCATGATTGGCGCCAAATAAAATCTATCTAATACAATTGCAACACATCAATTTTCAAAGCATGCGCTAGTTTTTCTAGTGTGGCTTTACGTGGTCGTTTGGCATTTTCAATTTGCGCTAGTGCAGGCTGTGTAACGCCCATTCGACGCGCAACTTCTTCTTGAGTTAAATTCAACCATTCTCGCCACGCACGAGCAAGTGTTACCTGGCCCCCCAAAGTCATTTTAACAACTGCATGAGGAATACGATCTCCTTTAGGCGCAACTCGCGACGTTAATTTTTTTTTACCGGAAGTCCACTGCAAATAATCATCATAGGGAATCACTACAAAAGCCGGCTTGCCGCCCTGCATAATAGTTTGCACATTAGTAGGTTCGTTCATCACGTTTTTTCACCTCTTGAATATCAATGATACGAACTTCTCTATCTGCATCAAACAACACACGATAACGTCCCACACGCAATCGATAACCATAGTCATGATCAGCTAATTTTTTGACTTGTGAATTTTCTGGGAAATTTTCTACTTCATCTACAGAGGTGTAGATCATACGCTGATCACGTACTGGTAATTTTAATAATTGCTTAGCCGCTTTCCTTGCCCAGTAAATTTCATACATCAGCTAACACCCCCTGTCAGCCACTAAACTATATAAGTATATATAAGTAACTGTCAAGCTAACCCACCGCCTGCATGGATCCTTTTTTTAGATACACCATCAATAAAGAAATAGCGGCAGGTGTCATGCCAGGAATTCGCGAAGCATGGCCTAAGGTTTGCGGTTTATGCGCAATCAATTTTTGTCGCACTTCATTGGATAATCCATTTACTTGGCTGTAATCAAATTGCTCGGGAATTCGATGGCCTTCTTGGCGCTGTAATTTATCTATATCGTCTTGTTGGCGATTAATATAGCCGGCATATTTCGTTTGAATTTCAATTTGCTCTGCAACGGCAGGATCCACTTGCGCACCAGTTAGCTGCGCTAATTGTTCGTGGGTTAATTCAGGGCGTTTTAATAAATCCAATAACGAATATTCATGCGCGAGGGGTTTATTCACTAAGGCTTCCACTTGTTTGCCCATCACAGATTCTGGCTGCACCCAGGTATCGCGCAAACGTTGGGTTTCAATTTCAATGGCTTCGCGTTTTTGTTGAAAGGCTTGCCAACGCACATCATCCACCAAACCTAATTCGCGACCTATTTCTGTTAAGCGTAAATCCGCATTATCTTCCCGCAACAGTAAACGATATTCTGCACGGCTGGTGAACATGCGGTAAGGCTCTTTAGTGCCTAAGCAAATTAAATCATCGACTAACACACCGATATAAGCTTGATCACGACGCGGACACCAAGCGTCTTTACCTTGTGCTTTTAAACCTGCATTAATTCCCGCTAACAAACCCTGTGCGCCGGCTTCTTCATATCCCGTAGTACCATTAATTTGGCCGGCAAAAAATAATCCTTTCACGGTTTTGGTTTCTAAGCTCGCATGCAAACCTCGAGGATCAAAAAAATCATACTCAATCGCATAGCCAGGTCGCGTAATATGTGCATTTTCAAAACCACGAATCGAGCGAATAAATTGTTCTTGCACATCGTAGGGCAAGCTGGTGGATAAACCATTAGGATATAATTCAGTCGTGGTTAATCCCTCTGGCTCGACAAAAATTTGATGGGATAATTTATCAGCGAAGCGCACAATTTTATCTTCAATCGATGGACAATAACGGGGGCCCACACCTTCAATCACTCCCGTATACATAGGAGAACGATCTAAACCACCGCGAATAATTTCATGGGTTTTTTCGTTAGTGTAAGTAATATAACAACAAATTTGACGGGGATGATCTTCCACTTTGCCCAAGTAAGACATCACCGGCGTAGGTTGATCGCCAGGCTGTTCTTGCATACAAGAAAAATCGACGCTGCGACTATCGATACGCGCTGGCGTTCCCGTTTTTAATCGGCCGACACCTAAAGGCAATTCGCGTAATTGATTGGCTAACGCTTTTGCCGGCGGATCACCGGCGCGACCACCGGCATAATTATCTAAGCCCACATGAATTACGCCGGCCAAAAAAGTTCCTGCGGTTAATACCACTTGGCGAGCAAAAAATTTTAAGCCAATTTGAGTGACAACACCTTTGACTTGATCACCTTCTAAAATAATATCTTCCACCGCTTGTTGGAAAATAAAAAGATTCGGTTGGTTTTCTAAAATGGAACGAATCGCTGCTTTATATAATTGTCGATCCGCTTGCGCGCGCGTAGCTCGTACCGCTGGGCCTTTGCGGCTATTCAATACCCGAAATTGAATCCCCCCACGATCGGTAGCCAATGCCATAGCACCGCCGAGTGCATCGATCTCTTTCACCAAATGCGATTTACCAATGCCGCCAATCGCTGGATTGCAGGACATCTGCCCCAGCGTTTCAATGTTGTGGGTCAACAATAAAGTGCGACAACCCATGCGCGCTGCTGCCAACGCTGCTTCGGTTCCAGCATGGCCGCCGCCCACCACGATTACATCAAATTGTTTGTCATTCATGGGCTTCACCGGAATATGTCAGGGGGAAAATAGGGCATGAATTGTACAGCTGTTGGGGTGGAACAAGCAAAGTGTTCGGGTAAAATGGGTCACCAACATAAACTGTAATAGCTCACCCCCCCTATAGAGTTGCATATAATTACGTCATCCCGCGACTTGATCGCGGGATCCAGAGTTTATTTACTTTAAACAATACAATGTTGGGCATTAAAAATACAAAAACAGATTCTAAATCTGCTCATTTTGCTCGAAATAAAAACATTTTTCTGGATCCCGCGATCAAGCCGCGGGATGACGGCAGGGGGGTGAGCTATTACCATAAACTCACATCGCCACTTGACAACGGTACGCTATCACGTACTATTTAAGTCTATTTACAGGAGCGCGAAATGAACACCCTTACCGCCAGCGAAGCCCGAGCCAATCTTTACCGGCTCATTGACCAAACAGCAGAGTCTCACGAACCAATCACTATTTCCGGAAAACGCAGCAGCGCCGTGCTTCTCTCCTCAGAAGATTGGAGCGCAATTCAAGAAACTTTGTACTTGCTGGCCGTACCTGGTATGCGCGAGTCTATTAAGGAGGGTATGGCAGAACCCCTTGCAAAAAGCTCTAAGGCGCTTAAGTGGTGAGCTGGGAAATTGTTTATACCAAGCAAGCTATGAAGGATGCAAAGAAGCTTGCTGCAAGCGGCCTTAAACCAAAAGCGCAAGAACTACTGGCAGTTCTTGCCAAGAATCCATTTCAGAATCCACCGTCTTTCGAGAAATTAGTCGGTGATCTTACCGGCGCATACTCTCGCCGCATCAATATTCAGCACCGTATCGTCTATGAAGTTTTTACCAAAGAGAAAATTATTCGCGTCCTGCGCATGTGGACGCACTATGAATAAGAAACAGATATTATCAACGACCTAAACTTATC
>JAHFSE010000008.1 GCA_023265895.1 Gammaproteobacteria bacterium | reverse complement strand
GGCTAAATCCGCTTTGCTATAAACTACGCATTTTGAAGCATCTTGGGTATATACCTAAGATACTCCAAAACACATGTTCCTAGCTGCGCGACTTTTGGTTAAATTCGCTTTGCTATAAACTACGCATTTTGAAGTATCTTGGGTATATTTAAATCAATACACATGTAAGTGCCCCTCGAAAAACCGGACCACCTAGTTGATTAGATAAAGACTAAGAGGCACGGAAAATGACTGATAAAGTTGTAGATCACCGGGTTATCCGCAGAAAAATCCCTGTGAGTGAAAAAATACGGATAGTAGAGGCAAGTTATGAGCCAGGGGCGATGGTCTCAGAGGTGGCCCGTCGGTATAATGTGGGTCATAGTTCGCTGGTATTATGGCGAAGATTGATGCAACAGGGGGCGCTCGTGGGTGTTAAAAGTGGAGATGAAGTCGTAACGAAGGCGGAATTCAAGCAATTACAAAAAGAGAAGCGCCAACTAGAGAGACTGCTTGGCCGTAAAACGCTGGAATGCGAGGTCCTGCGTGAAGCAGTCAAGATAGGGCGCGAAAAAAAACTGATATCGCATGCACCCTTGCCCGGGATAGACGATTTGGATTGAGACTGATTAGTGATGCCCTTGAGGTATCGAGAAGTAGTCTGCACTCTCAACTTAAAAAGGAATCGTCTATGAACAGAGAAAATGCCTGGGTGATTACCCCTGAAGATGCCTACGCCTTATATTGCGTCAAGCAGTTGGTGAACAAGAAGCCTAGCTATGGTTATCGTCGTATTACTAGCCGTTTGATGACGGAATATGGCTTAAAAATCAATCACAAACGGGTTTATCGTTTGATGAAAGAGAATCAATTATTGCTGGCCAAATACGGTAAAAGGCCGACCAGGACTCATGATGGCAAGGTGATTACCCTACACTCGAATACAAGGTGGTGCAGTGATTCGTTTATCATCCAGTGTGATAATGGTGATAAGCTACAAGTGGTTTTTGCCATGGATACTTGTGACCGAGAGGTGATGAGTTATGCCGTCTCCACTAGAGGCATTGATGGTGCTATGGTGCGAGACTTGATGGCCAGGTGTGTTGAGTATCGTTTTGGCCAAACGCACTTACCCAGAACAATACAGTGGCTCAGCGACAACGGCTCCTGTTACACCGCCCGTAAGACCGTTCATTTTGGACGGGAATTGGGATTTGAAGTGTGCACGACGCCACCGTACAGCCCCGAGTCAAACGGTATGGCGGAGGCTTTTGTTAAAACATTCAAGCGGGACTACGCTTGGCCGAGTGACCTGTCGGATGCCAATACGGTTATCCAGAGTCTGCCGGGTTGGTTTGAAGATTATAATGAGTTTGCGCCCCACAAAGGGCTCAAAATGCGCTCTCCTAGGCAATTTATTGCTGAAAGAGAGGCTTCGTAAGAGGTGGATCGGTTTTAGGGGGCAACTCCAATCAGCTCGCAATCCTCAAGTACTAGTATGTACGTTCCGGTTGCTCGCGACTCGACGCCTAGCCTAAAACCAAATCGCTTTGACTATATACTCGCCCCAGTTTTCTAGTGATATCCAGAAGTGACTCACAGCCTACTATTCTTTTTTCAAGTATAAATCATAGGGCGATTGACGCGCGACTAATTGATAGTCTGTAGGAATATGAAGCGGAAAGTGCTCTGCAGAGAGCAAGATGTTTTTCTGAGCAAGGTGATCGTCTTTATAAAATTGATGCACTTGATTTAAGCTCAGTTTCAGATCACAGTGATACTGATATTCATACAAGTAAAGCAATCTTAAATTTTTATCCAAGTAGCCAGGCTCTTGGCAAAGTAGGGTGTGTTGTGTTTTAAAGAGTGTAGTCAACGCAGCTTCTTCTTTTAGGAGATCGCTGATATTTTCTCGATTGATATTGAAAAACTGAATGGGATCAGTATTAAAGATAGACTGATAGCTCGTATTTAAGATCACTAATGCTAAACAACATAATTGTAATCCTTGCTGATGAAAGGGCATGTTAAAGTGTGGGAAATACAGCGATGCTTCTGCCCCAGCAGCCAGTTGCTGATAACAAGCTCTGCGAGCACAATACGTCATCAGCAGTGCTATTTTGAAGGGAGCCCACAAATAGAGCGAAGACATCAAATGTGCTGTATTGAGACAAAAGAGTAAATCTAGGATTAAGTAGTGTTTGAAAGACAAAGCATTGCTATGTTTGTAATAGTATAAAAAGGC
>JAHFSE010000006.1 GCA_023265895.1 Gammaproteobacteria bacterium | reverse complement strand
AAATGCTTATTGAGTTGCAATGAAGTAAGTGCATCCAGAAAATCAACCAACGCACGATGAATATGCGTTGGCGTTGATTGTTTATAAGAAATGATTTCCGGCACACGCGTTGCTAGCTGCCGACGTAAATCTAATAATCTATTGCCTTGCATCACTGCGGTACTGAAATATGCGCCGGAAATATAGGCGGCATGTTCGAAATCGCCCAGGCTTTTTGCCTGTAAATAGGCATTTTGCAGATTATAAATAACTTCATCCAACGGATGAGTCCAGGGCGCAATCATTGCCCAATAATAAAATTCAACAGGCGCAACTGATTCGCTTAAATCATATTTACTAATCAATTCTTTTGCAATTCGATACAGTCGATCACCCAGTTTTCGAGCGCCGAATCTATTCGCTAGAATGATCCCAAATCCGGTTAAAAAATTGGGAGTGCACGGCATAACATCGGTTTTCATAATCAAGGGGATTGATTTTAAAACCAACAAGCCAAATAACAATGGATTAAACATATAGGTGGAAGAACTCATCAACCACATAATATTAAGAATTTGGCCAGGCCGCTTATCCGTTGAAAGTGGCTTGCTCAGCAGGCTTTCGGGTGACGCAACAACTATCGCAAAATAGGCTTCAACGAAGGCAATAACCAGCGCAGATTGAGATGTTTGCCCGATTTGCAAACCAAGTAAATCCAACGCTTTTATTGCGCATTCCACCGATTTATCATGTCGCGCCGCAGTTTTATGATAACTAATTAAATATTCCAAAATGCGCGCAGCATCTGTATTAAATAAATACCTGAGCTGATCCTGCACTAAAGGTTCATCGAATGTTTCACAGTACGCATGCCAGCTCGTGTACATTGTTACGATATCAACACAAAGCGAATATTGATGCTTCCAATCAGCATCATTTATCCAATGCAACAGGGTGCTTGCTAATGTAACGGCTTCTAATTGCAACCCGGCGTCAGCTAAAACGGTAGCGGCTTCAAATGCTAACGAGCAAAATTTTCTTTTGTTGGTATCTAATTGATGCTCAAGAGACAACTGTTTTAAATGTGCGTCGTGAAATAGTAACTGTCGCGCCAAACTTATCGCTAATTGTCTGGTATTCTGACGAAAATATTCATTGTAGAATCCGCGCATGAAAGCCAAACTATAACCAGCACACATTATTTTATATTTATTACGAAAATAATGACTCGTGTTAGTGTCGCGAATCATGTAATGCAGCTCTAATCCAAGCTGCACCGATCTCAGCATACCTAAACTAACTAATTTTACGATGTTAGGTCGATGTTCCAGTACAAGAGACAGCTGATTTTCCGTGATCGGCCTCATCGAAACAGACATTGCACACAGGGTTAAAATATCTTCCTTTTTATCCAAGCCACAAAGTGAAAATATAAAGCCCTCACGCCAAGCTGCATAACTAAACTGCTCGATTTGATGTTGATTCCAACGCAGACCACCCACCGAATCCACCACCGCATGCCCGGCTTGTTTGAGCGCCACAAAAAGTCGATCCATTAAATCAATGGAGCCGCCACTTTCTTTTACTAACCATTTGGCCAGCGGAATAAAACTGATTTCATTCTTTCCGCCATAAAGTGCACAAAGGATACTCGTAACACTGGAAAGAGAGATCTGCGGCAAATTAATTGTAGTGATGGCTTTATTAGCAGAACGTTCATTTTTCGAAGGCAAATAGTGCAATGCGATAACCGCAGTTTGGCCTTTTGCGATAGATCGAATTTTCGCTAATTCGTCAAACTCAGATTGAGGCAAGCAATCTGAGTAGGTTAAATATAAAAAGGGAATTAGATTTTCATTCGAACAATAATGGAAAAATAATTTAAATAGCTGCTCTAAACTTAATTCAGAATCAAGATGAACACCTAATGAAGTCAATAGTTTCTTCATCATAATCAGAAGAGACGCCGACTCCTGCCCGTTAGAATTAGGCTCAAACGCATAGTGAAATAAATTATAGCCAACCCCCGACAAAAACTGCGGGTGCTGTTTTAACGAAACAATAAATTCTTCGTAGGTGTGATCTTCCACACCTTTAATTGATACAAGATTGAGAGAATCCCGATTTGCAATTCGAGTAATCCGCTCCATCATTTCGTTAGCGAGATAATTATAGGCCGCAGCACCTAATGACAAGCTTGAGCTAACGGGATAGCTTTGTTGATTCCCGTTCAGCAAATCAAGAATTTGTGT
>JAHFSE010000104.1 GCA_023265895.1 Gammaproteobacteria bacterium | reverse complement strand
GATTGATTATATGAAAGAGTTTGAGCGAGAGCAGCTATGACAGATAAGGATGCTAACATTACTGCAGCATTGACAGAGCTGCGAAAAAAAATCGATGGTGTCGATGAAAATATTCAAACCTTAATTAATCAACGTGCAACTTATGCCGCAGAAGTTGCACAATTAAAAAAAGGTTCTCGCTCTTACACTGACACTTATTTTTATCGACCCGAACGAGAAGCACAGGTTTTGCGCGCAGTGATGGAGCGTAATCAAGGTCCGCTCAGCGATGAAGCCATGGCGCATTTGTTTCGTCAAATTATGTCGAGCTGTTTAGCGCTAGAGCAAAAAATGAAAGTGGCCTATCTTGGGCCAGAAGGCACATTTACTCAGTCTGCTGCGTTGAAGCATTTTGGCGAAGCCGTCGATACCGTCGCATTAAATACTATTGATGATGTATTTCGTGAAGTGGAATCTGGTTCTGCTCACTATGGTGTGGTGCCGGTGGAAAACTCTTCTGAAGGCGTAGTGAATCATACGCTGGATTCTTTTATTCAGTCGGGTTTAAAAATTTGCGGTGAAGTAGAATTACGTATTCATCACCATTTGTTAATTAGTGATGTAGCACAACCGGAAAATATTACCCGTATTTATTCTCACCAACAGTCTTTGGCGCAATGTCGGCAGTGGTTAGATACCCATTGGCCTAATGTCGAAAGGATTGCGGTAAATAGTAATGCCGAAGCGGCTAAGCGAATTAAAAGTGAATGGCATGCGGCTGCCATTGCTAGTGAAACTGCTGCCAAAATTTATGAGTTGACGAAGCTCGCTTCAAATATTGAAGACAACCCGCAAAATACCACACGTTTTTTAATTATTGGCAAACAACAAGTAGCACCAAGTGGTGAAGACAAGACCTCTATTATTGTTTCTACTAGTAATAAACCCGGCGCACTTTATCATTTGTTAGCACCATTTCAGACGCAGAATATTAGTTTAACGCGGATTGAAACGCGACCATCAAAAACGGGTGTATGGGCCTACGTATTTTTTATCGATTTTGAAGGCCACGAGCAAGATGCTAAAGTACAACAGGTTTTTACTGACATAGAAAATCAAGGTGTGGAATTAAAACGTTTGGGTTCTTATCCGAAGGCTGTATTAGGGGCGGATTAGTAAAAAATAAAATTTAGAATGAAGATTAGGAGAACACTATGAGTTGTAGAACTACTGAGGCCCTGATGGGTTGTTTAGGCGAGGTCGTTGCTCTTCCTTTTGCGGCAGCGGCTTGTCTAGGAGTGTACTGTCTCGAAACGCTACACAGTAGGATTGGTGTATGTCATGGTAATTTAAGGGATGCTTCACCATCTGGGCAACAAATTTTATCCCCTTTAACCGATGCTTTTGATGTGTGTCGAACAGTGATAAACGATGGTAGAAAAGTTGGGGAAATTCCCACTCTACTCTGCCAAAAAGCTGCTATACAATTGGGGCTCATTAATCAGCAACCCAGGTAATAGGATGATAACTCATCAAATTATTGCAGCCGCTGGAGTGCAAAAGCTCCAACCCTATATTCCCGGCAAACCGATTGAAGAATTGCAGCGAGAATTAGGTCTCAACTCAATTATTAAATTGGCTAGCAATGAAAACCCTTTAGGTGCTAGTGAAAAAATCAAAGCAGCTTTAGCCAAAGAATTAAATCAGTTAACCCGTTATCCTGATGGAAATGGCTTTATTCTAAAGAAAATTTTAAGTGAAAAATATTCTGTTGAATTAAATCAAATTACCTTAGGCAATGGCTCTAACGATGTCTTGGAATTAATTGCTCGAGCTTTTCTTAATCAACAGACATCCGCAATTTTTTCTCAGCATGCCTTTGCGGTTTATCCTATTTCTGTGCAAGCAGTAGGTGCGCAAGCGATTGTGACGCCAGCAAAAAATTGGGGGCATGATTTAGCAGCTATGGCTGATGCGGTAGTTGGAAATACTCGAGTGATTTTTTTGGCCAATCCGAATAATCCTACTGGCACTTGGTTTACTCGCGCTGAATTGACTGAGTTTATGCAGCGCATACCAAAAAATGTGGTTGTGGTTTTAGATGAAGCCTATTGTGAATATGCACAGCCAGCAGAATATCCCAATGGATTAGATTTTCTAGCTCAGCATAAAAATTTAATTATCACCCGCACTTTTTCTAAAGCCTATGGTTTAGCTGCATTGCGTGTAGGTTATGCGCTGAGTTCACCAGAGTTAGCCGATATTTTAAATCGTGTCCGTCAGCCGTTTAACGTCAATCATTTTGCTTTAGTTGCAGCAAGTATTGCTTTACAGGATGATGAATATTTAGAACAAAGCCGAGCGTTAAATCAAGTAGGTATGCGGCAGCTAGAAAAAGGTTTTTCTGAATTAAATTTATCTTATATTCCTTCCATTGGAAATTTTATTGCTGTGGATTTTGCAAGCCCCGCTGATAGAGTTTATGAAGCGTTATTAAAATTAGGCGTGATTGTGCGGCCGGTAAAAAATTATCAAATGCCAACTTTTTTACGGGTCAGCATTGGTACACAGGAAGAGAATCAGCGCTTTTTAGAATTTTTAGCGCAAGTATTAATAGAATGATGAATCAAATCCCCCCTAACCCCCCTTTTTCAAAGGGGGGGATAAGACGAGTAAGATTAATTAACTTCCCCCTTTGTAAAAGGGGGATTGAGGGGGATTTTTTCTCAAGGGATTATCGACATGAAAAATGATTTTCATAAACCCAAAAAACTCACCCTCATTGGCTTAGGTTTAATGGGTGGCTCTCTAGGCGCTGCATTAAAAAAAAATAATTGGTGCGAAACGATTGTGGGTTATAGCCGTAATCCAGAGAGTTTAAAACAAGCGTTAGAATTGGGCTGTATTGATCAAGCAGAACCAGATTTAATTACTGCAGTAAAAGATGCAGATATGATTGTATTGTGCGTGCCGGTGTTGACGATAGAAAATATTTTAAAAACCATTCGACCAGCGTTAAAAGCTTCTGCAATTATTACCGATGTAGCCAGTGTGAAAAATTATGTGGTAAAAATTGCGGAAAAAATATTTGGTACAATGCCAGAAAACTTTGTACCGGCCCACCCCATTGCGGGTTCGGAAAAAAGTGGTGTGCAGGCCACTCAGGCTAATTTATATCAACATCATAAAGTCATTCTTACGCCGCTTGCACATACCAATGCTCATGCTATGAAACAAGTCACTGCTATGTGGCAATCAGTAGGGGCACAAGTCACGCAGATGGAAGTAGCTCATCATGATGAAGTTTTAGCGGCGACCAGTCATTTGCCCCATTTAATTGCTTTTTCTTTGGTAGATACTTTGGCTGGAGAAGCAGATCGCCAAGAAATTTTTGATTATGCGGCTGGTGGTTTTCGGGATTTTACTCGCATTGCAGCGAGCGATCCGATCATGTGGCGAGATGTTTTTCTCACGAATAAAGTCGCGGCACTGCAAGTGTTAGATCATTTTCTCACAGATTTAAATCAATTACGTTCTGCGATTGAGCAAGAGCAGGGTGAAGAATTATTAACAACTTTCACTCGTGCTAAAGTAGCGCGAGATCAATTTTCTCGCGTATTAGAACAGCGAAAAAATCAAAACCCTTCATTTTGACCAGCGCTGAATGAGTCGCTAGAGTGAAGTATCTCAAGCTAGGAAAATTTCGTATGAAACAACCCTATTGTATAGCACCTTCTATATTGTCCGCTGATTTTGCTCGGTTGGGTGAAGAAACTCAGGCTGTGCTTGCCGCTGGTGCCGATTGGATTCATTTTGATGTAATGGATAATCACTATGTGCCCAATTTAACTATTGGGCCTATGGTATGTCGTGCGTTACGTCAATATGGTATTCAAGCACCCATTGATGTGCATTTGATGGTAAAGCCAGTAGATCGCTTGATAGGTGATTTTATCGAAGCAGGCGCTAGCATGATTACCTTTCATCCTGAGGCAAGTGAGCATGTTGATCGCAGTTTGAATTTAATTCGTGAGGCTGGTGTTCAATGTGGCTTGGTATTAAATCCAGCAACCTCTTTAAATTATTTAGATCATGTTATGGATAAGTTAGACATGATTTTACTCATGTCAGTCAACCCAGGTTTTGGCGGTCAGAGTTTTATTCCTCATACCTTGGAAAAAATTCAGCAAGTGCGCGCTAAAATTGATGCTGTTGGTTTGCCGATTCGACTAGAAGTAGATGGCGGCATTCATGGAAAAAATATTGCAGCTATTGCGCAAGCGGGTGCTGATACTTTTGTAGCGGGTTCTGCAATATTTAGTGCGCAAAATTATAAAACAGTGATCGATGATTTTCGGCAGCAATTAAATTAGGAAAAAATATGTCTCCTGAGCAATTTCAACAATACGCTGCCCTTGGATTTAATCATATACCGATTGCAAAACATTGTATGGCGGATCTTGATACGCCATTGA
This sequence comes from Gammaproteobacteria bacterium, assembly GCA_023265895.1. Classification (GTDB taxonomy): domain Bacteria; phylum Pseudomonadota; class Gammaproteobacteria; order Pseudomonadales; family JAHFSE01; genus JAHFSE01. Next base: position 3,761 of record JAHFSE010000104.1, on the reverse strand, counting down.
GCACCTATTTGAAATTAGCTGATGCACCTTATTCTTATTTATTTGAATCAGTACAAGGGGGCGAGAAATGGGGGCGTTATTCGATCATTGGTTTGCCCTGCCAAACACGCTTACGTGTTCGTGATCGACAAATTTCAATTGAAAAAGGCAATGAGATTTTAGAAACCCATCGAGTTAACGATCCTTTAGCTTTTATTGAGCAATTTAAGCAGCGTTATAAAACACCAAAGCGATGGCTGGAATTGCCGCGTTTTCATGGCGGTTTAGTCGGTTATTTTGGCTACGATATTGTGCGTTATATTGAACCCAAGTTGGATAAAGTTCAGCAGTTGGATCCGCTAGAATTGCCTGAAATTTTATTAATGGTATCGGAAGAAATTATTGTATTTGATAATTTGCGTGGTGTGAGTTCTGTCATTGTCTATGCAGATCCAGCGCAACCCAATGCCTTTGAAAAAGCCAACGCACGTATCGAAGCTATTATTCAACAATTAAAAATTCCTTATGTATCGCCACCGTTAGAAACGCATGAATCCATTTGTGAAACAGATTTCATATCACAAACGAATGAAGTTGAATTTACACGGATGATTGAGGAAATTAAAAATTACATAGCTGCCGGCGATGTGATGCAAGTCGTTCCCTCTCGTCGCATGTCGATTGCTTATGAGAATGCGCCGATTAATATTTATCGTGCTTTGCGTTATTTAAATCCCAGTCCTTATTTATTTTTTCTGAATTTAGATGATCATCATATTGTGGGTTCCTCGCCGGAAATATTAACACGGTTGCAAGATGAATCTCCGGAAGAACAATTGCTGCATAACAAAAGAGTGTGTGTCAGGCCATTGGCGGGAACGCGGCCGCGCGGAAAAACTTTGCTAGAAGATCAAGCATTAGCAATGGAATTATTAAATGATCCAAAAGAAATCGCTGAACATGTAATGTTAATTGATTTAGGGCGTAATGATGTGGGTCGTGTCAGTCAAGTAGGTAGTGTAGAAATCACAGAGCGTTGTGTCGTGGAATATTATTCTCATGTGATGCATATTGTATCGAATGTAGAAGGTTTTTTAGCGCCAGGATTAACTGCAATGGATGTATTACGTGCTACTTTTCCTGCGGGTACTTTATCAGGCGCACCGAAAATTCGTGCGATGGAAATTATTCAAGCATTAGAGCCAGTGAAACGCGGTATTTATGGCGGCGCTGTGGGTTATCTTGGTTGGGATGATGAAATGGATATGGCCATTGCGATTCGCACTGCAGTCATTAAAGATAAAAAACTTTATGTGCAAGCAGGGGCCGGCATTGTTGCAGACTCAGTGCCAACTTCAGAGTGGATAGAAACTCAAAACAAAGGCCGCGCATTATTCCGAGCCGTGGCGATGGCCAAGTCAGGATTGGTATTGGATTAGTTTACTGTGACCATGCATATTTCAAAGAGCGAATTTAGCACTTTTCCGCTATCCTATGGCCTGCCCCTGAAGGTGAATGCAGATTAGTTTTTCTTCTTCTCTGCTTTACTTGCGCGTTTCTCTTTCATGGTTTTAGCGGGTTTCTTTTTAACGTCCTTCTTTTTGTCCATGCCTTTTGCCATGTCATATTCTCCTAGTGATTGAAATAGATTTGTTTGCGGGGCTGTTCAAACTAGTATGCTATGAGAAGTCTTGAAACTAAGTGATGGTGGCCTTCCCCGGACTCGAACCGGGACGGGTTGCCCCACAAGATTTTGAATCATGCGCGTCTACCAGTTCCACCAGAAGGCCAAAATAAATATGCAGAAAAACAAGCGAGGCGCATTATACCAACATAACAGGAGGCGTCAATCAATCGGGCTGAAGTTGCGTTATGGGCTATTTTGCTTTGTGTGTGCCTATTCTACTTTTAGTGCAGCCAGTGTGTTGGCGCCAGAAACTCGCGATGCTGTGGTACACCAAGTGTTGATTCGATTTTGGGGGCTTGCAACTCTGCCTAATGGTCAAGTGATTCAACCCAGCAATGTGCGTGAACGAAATCAGCCACCGATATCGCCAGCGATGGTGAATCAAATTGTTGATGTGGGTGAGCTCTCTGGTTTAGCTGAGTGGTGTCATTTAGATTGGCAGATGAATTATTTGGGTATAACAGAGGCTGCACAGCGACGCCATTTGAGTTCTGAGCAACAGGCATTTATTGATATGCTGCATCGCTCGACGAAGGATACTGTTGTATTTGGCTTAAAAGCGCAAAAATGTAATCAAGTTGAACGCGCACGTACAGTTGAAAAATTAAGACTGTCGCCGAATAATCATTTATAAATTAATTGAATTGGTATGAGTTAAATATGCATCTCAGTGATTTTTTTTATGAGCTCCCTGAAACTTTGATTGCGCATTATCCTTTAGCAGAACGCAGCGCCAGTCGTTTATTAGTATTGGATCCGCGATTGGAAACGATACAGCATAGCGCTTGCCGGTATTTACCTGAGTTTTTACGGCCGGGAGATTTATTAGTCTTTAATGACACTCGAGTCATTCCTGCGCGGTTATTGGGTTGTAAATTATCTGGTGGAAAAATTGAAGTACTCATTGAGCGTCTAGTGGGTGACTATCAGGCTTGGGTGCATGTGCGTGCTAGTAAAGCGCCTAAGGTAAATAGTTTGTTAGTTTTTGATCAGGGCGTTAATGCTCAAGTACAAGAAAAAAACGCAACCTTAACTTTAATTACGTTTAATCAGCCGGTGATATCGGTACTTGATCGCTTGGGGCATATGCCATTACCCCCTTATCTGAAACGCCCGGATGAAAATTTGGATCGTACCGGTTATCAAACTGTCTATGCTGATAAGCCCGGTGCAGTGGCAGCACCAACAGCGGGTTTGCACTTTGACAAACCACTATTGGATCGATTACAAGAGCAGGGCATTGAATTGGCCTATATCACTCTGCATGTGGGGGCTGGCACTTTTCAGCCAGTGCGCGTGGATCACATTGAAAATCATCAGATGCATGCAGAATATTTAGAGGTATCTGATTTGGTTTGTCAGCAAATTAAAGCAACCAAAGCTCGCGGTGGACGTATTGTTGCGGTGGGTACCACCAGTGTGCGAGCGCTTGAAACAGCAGCGAGTAGCGGAGACATTCAACCTTTTTACGGTGAAACCAAAATTTTTATTTATCCTGGTTATGAATTTCGTGTGGTGGATGCCATGATGACAAATTTTCATTTGTCGGAATCTACTTTGCTGATGTTAGTGAGCGCGTTTGCTGGGTTGAAGTTTACTCAGCATGCCTATCAAATAGCGATTCGAGAGCGTTACCGTTTTTATAGTTATGGCGATAGCATGTTGATCTTATCCACAGATCATTAGTTTGTGTATAAAATTTAGCCTATCACTCTTTTGAGTGGATATTTATTTTTAACTTGTTGTAATTTAATGAGAAAATTATTATTTAGAATAAGCTTAGGGGTTTTTTAAATAGAAAACACAGTTTATCCGCATTTTTATCAAGCATAATCCACAAAAATATCCACAGATTTACCTCATCTATTCGGAGGTATTTTTAGTGACTTTCATTTGTTGAGGGAGTTGACGTGACTATTGAATATACCGAAGTACTTTCCGTCGGAGCATATACTGAGAAAGCTTATCTCAATTACTCCATGTATGTGATTTTAGATCGAGCATTGCCCTATATCGGTGATGGTTTGAAGCCAGTTCAGCGGCGCATTATTTATGCAATGTCTGAATTGGGTTTGAAGGCAACATCGAAGCATAA
>JAHFSE010000103.1 GCA_023265895.1 Gammaproteobacteria bacterium | reverse complement strand
TCCTGCCTATATTACTAAGTGTCTTGCTTGGTGGCTTATTTTTATGCCCTATATTTCTAGTCATGGTGTGTTGGATGCTGTCCGTCAATCGGTTATGTTAGCTTTATTAAGTATGATTTATTTTATGCGGGCAAAAACTGAAGAGCGGCATTTATCTCAGGATGCAGTTTATATTCACTATGCTCATTATATCGATCAGTATGGAATATTTTCCGGATTGGGTAGACGATTTTCGTGGTTAAAATTTAAGCCGGGTCGATTGCTGAATTTATCGAATTAAAAAATAGGACGCGGTTAACACGCCCAGAGCCTACTTAAATTAACTCGATAGCCACTGCAGTTGCTTCGCCACCACCAATACATAATGCGGCAATGCCCCGTTGTTTTTGGCGATGCTTTAAGGCATGAATCAAAGTTAAAATAATTCGCGCACCCGTAGCACCAATGGGATGACCCAGTGCGCAGGCACCGCCGTGGATATTTACCTTGTTATGATCAAGGCCAAATTCTAACATCGGCATTAAGGTGACCATGGCAAAAGCTTCGTTAATTTCCCATAAATCCACTTGATCTAAAGACCATTGCACTTTATCCAATAAAGTCTGAATAGCGCCAATAGGCGCAGTGGTAAATTCAGCGGGATGTTGTGATTGGGTGCTGTGGCCTAGAATACGTGCCAATGGTTGTAATCCTTTACTTTTTGCAAGCAATTCTGGCATCAATAATAATGCCGCTGCACCATCAGAAATTGAGCTAGAGTTAGCGGCAGTAATGCTACCATCCTTAGAAAAAGCGGGTTTTAATTGAGGAATTTTTTCAAAATTTGCTTTGGTTGGTTGTTCGTCAATAGAAATTTCGCTGTTACCCTTTGCTGTTTGAATGTGAATGGGTGCTATTTCTGCTGCGAAAGCACCATTGCTCGTGGCTTGTTGTGCGCGCATCAGTGATTCAATAGCAAAATTATCCATTTGTTGACGAGTTAAACCTTTTTGGTCTGCCGTATCTTGCGCAAATGAGCCCATTAAACGTGCAGTTTCCGCATCTTCTAACCCATCACAAAACATATGATCCAATACTGCGCCGTGGCCCATGCGTAAACCAGCACGTACTTTAGGCAATATATAAGGTGCATTGGTCATGCTTTCCATGCCGCCTGCAATCACGACTTGACGGCTGCCTGCTCGAATTTGGTCATAGGCAAACATGGTAGCTTTCATACCAGAGCCACAGAGTTTATTAATTGTTGTGCAGCCAACAGAGTTGGGTAATCCTGCTTTTAATGCCGCTTGTCGTGCTGGGCCTTGTTTTAAACCAGCACTTAACACGCATCCCATAATGACTTCTTCCACTGCATCCGCTGAAAAATCTGCGCGCTTCAGTGTTTCAGCAATCACATGAGCACCGAGTTCTGGTGCGGATAGAGAGGACAGTGAACCTTGAAAGCTGCCAATGGGCGTACGAGCACCATTCACAATCACAACGGTTGAATCAGACATAAATACCTCTAATCAAATAAAAAAGAATCGCGATTGTATAAGATTTTCAGCTAGGCTTCATTAAATGTGCTAGTTTTTATGGCGCAATACTTATTTGATCGATGGAAGGTAGATTTTTATGAATTATTATTGGACGAGATGCTTGCCTTTATTAGGGTTATTATTTGCTTCTGCTGTCACAGCGGATACTCAATTATTGATTCAGCAGGAAGGTGTGGGTGCTCCGCAGCCGATTTGGATTCAGGCAGGGAAAGTTCGAGTTCAGCCAGCAGAGCAGAGCGGTTATGTTTTATTTGATGCTAATAGACAATTATTAACTCAAGTAGATGATGCAAACCGCAGTTATGCCACTTTAGACCAAAAAATGTTAAAAACTTTTGCGCAAAATTTTTCTAGTATTAAACAGGCGCTGTCTAAGCAATTAGATCAATTACCTGCCGAGCAACGTGTGCAATTACAAGCCTTGATGCAACAATCTTCATTAAGCCAATTGCCAGATACGGAAAAAACACCTCCATTATCTTTTAAGAAAACCAATGTTCAACGCCAAATAAAAGGTAAAAATTGCACAGTGACTGAAGGTTGGCATGGTGCAGATAAAATGGTGGAGTTTTGTTTGTTAGATTTAAATGCTGCCCATGTTACGCCTCAGGATTATCAAACGTTAAAAGCTTTCTTAGCTTTTGCTCAATCGGCTACCAGTGAAATGATGGCTGGGCAAGATTGGGCAATGGATTTAGCTTGGATGGAGCAACCTTCTAGTTTTCCTATACAAATGTTGCAGTTTAATAAGCAACATGTGGTTAAGCGATCTGTGACGGTAGAGCTGATCAATAAATCATTGGATGCTGCTTTATTCCAAGTACCCAATCATTATCAATATCATGCGCTGGATTTTTCAGCTGAAAAATAAAGGCTTTTTTTATTGTGGGGGGATTGATAGAATCGCGCCCCGTTTGTTTTGTGCGCCAGTGGCGGAATTGGTAGACGCGCTGGATTTAGGTTCCAGTACCGCAAGGTGTGGGGGTTCAATTCCCTCCTGGCGCACCACTTATCTGTAGATTGCTTTTGACTATTTAGTAGTAGTTCATACGCGAACTTCATCAAACTTCCCCAGCCCTCTCTTCATCTGACGAGGGGGAAACTAAAATGAATTCCCTCTCTTTAGATCGAGGAAATTTTTATGTCTGATGCTACTTTGTCCGATACTGAATCTGCTGATGTGCCTCGCGCTATTGCCAATAATCGATATGCTTATTTATCTGCTGAAGAGCAAGGACAATTAAAAACACCTTCTGATCTACAGGGCTTTTTGGGTTTTGCTGTGACTTGGATCGTTATTATTGGTTGTTTTATTTTAGTTGCCTATTGGCCGAATCCGTTCTCTATTTTGATAGCTTTGACGATATTAGGCGGGCGACAGCTTGCTTTAGGTATTTTATTGCACGATTGCTCTCATCGTTCTTGGTTTAAAACCAGTGGTTTTAATGAATTTTTTGGTCATTGGTTTGCTGGAATTCCTGTATTAGTGCCCTTATTATTTTATCGTGATTATCATTTTATTCATCATACCAAAACAGGAACTAACGAAGATCCTGATGTGGGTAATATTAAAAGTTACCCAGTTTCTAAAGCCAGTATGCGTCGTAAGATGATGCGTGATTTCGTGGGCTTAACAGGCATTAAAAATATGATTGCTTTGTTGCTCTATGTGAACACCGGACGTCCTGGTAATGCAGTGTCCATGGGGGCTCATAAGAAAAAAATTACGGGGCGGCAAATGTTAAAAATTTCGGTAAAAAATTATAGCCATCTTTTTTTATTTCACGGACTTTGCATCGCAATATTCACTTATCTGGGTCACCCAGCTTTGTATTTTTTATGGTGGGCGGCTTTTATTTTTACCTATCCTTTTATTATGCGAGTTCGTCAAATTGCGGAACATGGCGCTATGCCTATTTTATCCTCCACTGATGTTCGTGATAATACGCGAACTACTTTACCTGCTTGGTGGGAGCGAATCTTTTTTGCGCCCCATCGAGTGAATTATCATTGTGAGCATCACTATATTCCTACCGTGCCGGGCTATAATTTGCCAAAAATGCACGCCTTGATGCGTGCCCGCGGTTTTTATCAGAGTAAAGAAGCCGCGTTAGCCTATGGATATCGCGCAGCATTTCAGCGGGCCATTCTGCCTTCGTAATATCAATTAATCGCTCCTCAGTTTATTTTTGATTCGCTTGATATTGCTGTAACGCTCTATTTGTTTGGATGTCGTATTGTGCTAAGGCCAGTGTTAGCCATTTGTCCTGAATAAAATCATATAATTCTGAAGGGCGGAATATTTGATATTCTGCTCGAATGGTCAGGCCAAATTGATGCATAGGTATCGATTGATTTTTAGTTGCACGTAATAAATAAATAACCCAACAGTGTGCGTCGAGCTGTTGAGGAAAAGTAATTTTTAATGTGAGTAATTGCTGTGCTAAGCGTGATGGATCAACCAAAATAAAAATTTGCCGAACCGCTAAAACCATCTGTGATTCTAATCGTTGCCAAATCAGGTCTTTCTCATCGTCGTTATATTGATTCCATAAAGTAATTTCGTGCATGGATCGTTTGCAACCGCGGCAAATTTGATCGCCAAATACCGTAGAACAAATGCCGATGCAGGGTGTATGGGTTGATTTAATCGAAGCAGTGGTCATTTTTTGCATTTTGAAATAATCCAACTCAAGCATTGCTGTACAAATAAGGTAATGTGATTAGAATACAAGGTTAGTCATTTGAATTACACACGGGAGTGGGTCCATGAAAAGAATATGTTATTTATTAGTGTTGGCTTTTTTAGCAGGTTGCACAACAAATCCTTATACGGGAGAGAAAAAAGTAGGTAAATCCGCCATTGGTGCCGGTGCTGGTGCATTATTAGGTGCTGTGGTTGCGGGTAAAGGTGATCGTAAAAAAGGTGCGCTGATTGGTGCTGTCGCCGGCGGTAGTATTGGTTACTACATGGATGTGCAGGAGCAAAAATTACGACAAAAATTAGAAGGTACAGGCGTTAGCGTCACGCGTGAAGGTAAAAATATTAAATTGAATATGCCCGGTAATTTAACTTTTTCTACTAATAGTGCTGCGGTTCAGTCCCGTTTTTATCCGGTATTAAATAGTATTTATTTGGTGCTGAAAGAATATGATACCACCAAAGTTGAAGTATCTGGCCATACCGATAATGTAGGTTCTGATGCTTATAATTTAAAATTATCTCAGCAGCGCGCGGAAAGTGTGGTTAATTATTTGGTTTCGCAAAATTTGAAAGCACAAAGATTTACTGCGGTAGGCTCTGGTGAAAGCGCGCCTATTGCATCTAATGATAATGAATCGGGTCGTGAGCAAAATAGACGGGTGGAAGTTCGTATTATTCCAACGGAATAATGAGCTCTTTTTTGCTGGAGTAACAGACAAAATAAAAAAAGCCGCAGGAAAAGCGGCTTTTTTTATGCGCGTTTTCCGTTATAACCAATGCATAGGGTAATAATCAATTGAGATTCTAAGCTGCTGGTTTGTGATGGCAAATAACGTGTTTCAGCAGTGAAAATTCTCCGCTCAGAGATTCCATGTTTGCTGAGATAGTGCACTACATTTTCGATTCTTGGAGCACGCAAGCTTGTGCTGTCTGGCGCAGATTCATCTAGATAACCCATGCCGATATGAATCAAGAGCTCTGGGTAGGAATACAATCGATTAATCAAGGTATCCAAAATAGCAGTAGCATGAGTTTCCAATCGTTCATTATTGCTTAGGAAAAATCGTTCCGTTGGTGCACGAATAATAATGGCAGTTGATTGTTGCTCTAAACTTGCGGCGCTGTGATCTAAACGAATTTTTAATTGTTGATTTATTTCGCTGATCCGATTTTGTACTTTTTTGCCACGGGTTTCACAAACAGTTGATTGCCGCGTTACTGAATATTCAGGGCTACGAGTAGCAGCAGGTTCTGTATTAAAAAAACCGGATGGTTTTTTTGTTTTTGGGGCGGATGGGTTAGGCCCATTGGCTAAGCCATAATAGATGGCGCTAATGATGCCTTCACTTTTAACTGTACGCTGAGGATCTGGTTTGCCGTTATAGGGATCTAAAAATACCACTGGTCCACAGGCTGTGAGTAAGAGTAATAAAAAAGCGCTCGTTATTCGCCAAGCAGTAGATGTCTTCATAGCAATCATCTTTTGTAATTCGGTAACCTATGGATTATAGCCATCATTTCTATTGAAGCTTAGCAGAGTCAGCTGGCGAGCAGAAAATTATCCCGCTTCTATAATTGGAAAAAAGAGTATTTCTAAACTAGCCTGACTAACTGAGGTATTGCGTCAACGATGCCGGCGTAGTTTATGCGTTTGTATTTAAGAAGATTGAGCCTAATTGCTGAAAAAGGAAGAAATCATGGCGATGAAAAAATTATTACTGGTCACTGTATTGGCCATTTTATCGAGTGTGGCTTGGTCAGGTCAGGCTATTTATACTCCAGGCACTATGGCGACTACGGGCAATAGCAGTATTGGTTTACATCTTTTATCTGTAACGCATAACCCGGCAGCAGGTGAATTGGTTTCTAAGCCAGGTGAGCATTTTCGTTTAGGGTATCTTTCTTCTTTTGGATTATCTGTTGAATATGGCGATGTTAATAATATTGAGACAGAAATTAATGATCTCAAGGATTTATTAGATGAGAGTAATATTACTCTAGATGAAGCGGATTCTACCTTGCAACGCTTTAATGCGGTCATCGCTCGTTTAGCAGATTCTGGCTATATCAAAGCGGCTGCAGATTTGTCGGTGCCTGGTTTTCCTATGGTTTTTCGCAGTGATTTATTGGGTGGTAGCATCAGTCTTGAATTAGAAGGTGATGGACAATTAAAAACTTCCGTATTAACCAGCGCCAGCGATATTTGTGGTGATTTGTTATGTCTAGATTTGAATTCAGGCTCTTTTGACACCAAAACTTCGGTATACGTGAAAGGTGTTAGAGCGTTGAGATTGGGTGTGGGTTATAGCCGTTCTCTATTCGCAAAAGATTATGGGAAATTATTAGCGGGCACCAAATTGAATATTTTAAGCATGGGTTTAAGTAAGCAGGTCATTTCTTTAAAGTCATTAGATGCAAATCAAGATGTAGGTGATGTGGTTCGTGACGATTACAGCAATAATCAAGTATCTAGCAGCGGCTTAGGTTTGGATATTGGATTTATTTGGGTTGCGCCACGTTATCAGTTAGGTGTGACTTTTGCGAATTTAAATGAGCCTTCTTTTGATTATGGCGCTGTTGGTCAAAATTGTGCGAGCTTAACGGGTGCGTCAGCTGATAATTGTTTTGTTGCTAATGATTTTGCCAATAACGGTATTATTGATGCTACGGAAACTTATACTATGGGTGCAGTGACTACTCTGGATGGTGCGTTTGCTATTACCCCTCGTTGGTATGTCACTGGTTCCTATGATGTCAATGAATATAACGATCCCGTTGGCGATAAAGTGCAAATGGCTTCTATTGCTACCACTTGGATTCCCAAAAGTCGTTGGATTCCTGGTTTGCGTTTAGGTTACCACAGTAACTTAACCGGTTCGCAATTAAGCCAAGCAAGCCTAGGCACTACATTATTTTCAGTATTAAATTTAGATCTTTCTGTTGGTTTGGATAATACAAAAATTGATGATGAAACCTACCCAAGAAGTTTGGCAATCAATATGGGTTTTGAGCAAAGATATTAATTTAATTTTTTAAGAGAGCGATTTTATGATGAAATTTATTAAACACCCACTCACTTCAGCATTAATTTTAACTGTGCTAACTGCTTGTGGTAGTTCAGATCAGGATCAAGGGAGCGTGAGTCTGTCCAGTAAACAGATCAATGGTGTTTCTGTGGATGGTTATCTTGCTGGCGCTACGGTATTTGCTGATTATGATGGTGATGGTGTTCGAGATTCCTTTGAGCCTTCAGCGACGACCGATAGTGATGGTTATTTTAGTTATAATCCACTCACAGAAACGGATTATTGTGCATCAACTGCCAGTGACCTAGAGCAAGCATCTTGCTTAAAAGTATCTAGCGATACAACCAATGTAACGATTCGTTCAATCGGTGGTTATGATAAATCCACTGGCGAGCAATCAACTGCTCGTTTAGCTGTAAAAGCAACTTTGAGTGCCAGTGGTGCTCAGCAAGTACTCATTTCACCTTTGAGTTCAGTGATTGCTGCAGCCAATGATAATCAAAAGGCCAATTTATTAACTGCCTTGGATATCAGTGAAGATGATTTAACTACTGATTTCTTATCTGCAACCAAAGGTGTTCAGTCGAGCAATTCTACGGATAGAGATCATGCTGCGGAATTATTGCGTAAAGCCGTTGCGATGCAATCAGTTGTATCTGCGATTGCCAACCGTTTACAAGACCAATATACCGAAGTGGGTAATAACGATAAATTAGCATCGGATGCGGGTGCTTATGTTTATAAAGCATTGGCTGGCGTTGTACTTACTGCAAATTCAGTGGATGACGTATTATCTAGCTCAACGCATTTATCAAGTGTTGCGACTGCTGCTCAAGTGACGCTACGATCCGACTATACAGCCAAAGAAATTACCTTGCCTTCGGCAATCTCAAGTACGGTGCTTGATACGGTTGGAGCTCGTGCAACTCAGGTAAACAGCGTAATAAATACGGTGTTTACGAATAA
>JAHFSE010000013.1 GCA_023265895.1 Gammaproteobacteria bacterium | reverse complement strand
CTTGTTTGAAAAAAAATACCGGTACTCAGGTGAGGTTTTTGCCGGATGAAAAATATTTTGATTCCGCTAAATTTTCTGTTTCACGCTTAACTTATTTGTTACGTGCCAAAGCGGTGTTATGTCCTGGGCTAACAGTGACTTTTTTAGATCATAACACGCAACAAAAAGAAACTTGGTTGTATGAAGGTGGATTAAGTGATTATTTATTAATTGCCAATCAAGGGCAAGATGTATTGCCTAACGAGCCCTTTAATGGGGCGCTTGCTTCAGATAATGAAGCGGTGGATTGGGCTGTGCAATGGGTGCTTGAAGGCGGTGAATATTTAGCAGAAAGCTACGTGAATTTAATTCCTACTGTGCAGGGCGGTACTCATGTAAATGGATTGCGTACCGGTTTATTAGAGGCCGTTCGTGAGTTTTGTGAATTCCGTAATTTATTGCCTCGAGGCATCAAATTGGCGCCAGAGGATGTTTGGGAGAAATGTAGTTACGTCCTATCCCTTAAGATGTTAGATCCGCAATTTTCTGGCCAAACAAAAGAACGCTTATCATCCAGAGAGAGCGCTGCTTTTATTTCTGGTGTGGTGAAAGATAGTTTTGCGCTTTGGTTGAATCAGCATACTGCGATTGCTGAGCAGTTAGTTGAGTTATGTATTGCCAATGCGCAAAAACGCTTGAAAGCCAGCAAAAAGATTGAGCGTAAAAAGATTACTAGCGGTCCAGCTTTGCCTGGGAAATTGGCCGATTGTTCGAGCTCTGATCCTGAGCGGGGAGAGCTATTTTTAGTGGAGGGTGATTCTGCGGGAGGCTCGGCTAAACAAGCAAGAGATCGAGAAATTCAAGCGGTGATGCCGTTGCGAGGAAAGATTTTAAATACTTGGGAAATTGATTCTGCAGAAATCTTAGCTTCACAAGAAGTGCATGATATTACGGTCGCTTTGGGTGTAGATCCCGGTAGTGCGGACTTATCTGGCTTGCGTTATCACAAAATTGCTATTTTAGCGGATGCTGATTCTGATGGTTTACATATTGCCACTTTATTGTGTGCTTTATTTGTCAAACATTTTAGGCCCTTGGTGGAGGCGGGACATATTTATGTGGCTATGCCACCTTTATATCGCATTGATGTGGGCAAGGAAATTTTTTATGCGCTGGATGAGTCGGAGAAACAAGGTGTGTTAGATCGTCTTCAAGCAGAGAAAAAAACTGCTAAACCACAAGTGACGCGTTTTAAAGGCTTAGGTGAAATGAATCCAATACAGCTGCGTGAAACAACCATGGCAGTGGATACCCGTCGTCTCATGCGTTTGTCATTAACGAACGAAGAGAATCAACAGACGATGCAAATACTAGATATGATGTTAGCGAAAAAACGTGCGTCTGATCGTAAATCTTGGTTAGAAATAAAAGGTAATTTAGCAGATGTATAATCTTCTATTAACTGCCTTTTCCTTGAGTAGTGCCACTTTGTCACATTTTTTAATTCAAAGCACAAAGACAGACGCTTGCCGTTTACAGGCAGCAGTGGGCTCGATATAGTGGGGGCAGAGCCTGTTGGCGTCCGTGGTTTTTGATTTTCTAGTGGATCGAGGCTTGATTTCTGAGAGGGATCTCTAAAGGAATGGATTGGCCAAAATTTAATAAAAGCGAGGGAATGATGATGCTAGAAAAAGTACGCATTTTAATGCAACAAAAAGGCTTTCAAATTATAGGGCGCGATATTTCTGGTGCTGAACATACGCAAGAGTGGAGCTTGCTGAGAGGTCAGAATGCACGTCAGTTATCGGGTAATGTATGGCGTGAGTTTGATTTGACTGCTCGATGGGTACAAGCCTTGGAGCAGATCGTCATTGCCAGTACACGTTTAGCCCGTCACTATCAAGCAGGGTTATACGGCACCGTTGAGTGTATGGTTGCTATTGGTGCTGGTTATGTTGAGGCTTATTTGAATCAGGGTAAAGAGAATGCCTTGTGGTTACGTCAGGAATGGAATGAGTATCGGCAATTGAAACCATTACATGTTTTAGGTGATTTTCAGGCGATGTCAGATGCATTTTTGGCTGATTTCCGTGAGGCTTGTTTTGGTCGTTATGGTTTATTAGCGAGAACAATGGAGCAGCAATTAGACATGCCGTTGCTACATTGTTCTCAGACAGCGCCAGCTTGTTTATCTGCTTAACTTGTTCAGGAGGGGTGTATTCCGCGCCCCTCTACCTCTTTAGACGTGTTGTTATTCATGCAAAAAGAAGAAGTAAAAAAAAATAATCAAATCTCGAATCATGTGATAGAAACTATTTTAGCCGCTGTGCAAGGTGAAATGGCTAAAACGAATCCCCTGACGCATCGTGTAGCCCGAGAGGTGGTATTGGCGCATCGTGGTGCTGTAGCAGGTTGGATCAATAAATTACTGGATGAGTGGATAAAAACGCATTATCAAATCCGGCGTCAGCGTTTAGAAAATTATATGAGCCATGTGATTCGTCGAGTGATTCATAGTACGGCGGAATTACGACGTCTTGAGCGCTTGCCCTTTGTTGGTCAATGGATTGCCATGGAGTTAGAAAAGACAATTACTGTGATGACGGTGCACGTGGTCGATCAAGTCGTGGCCGATTTGCGTAGTCAATCGGGTGCTGAATTAATAGAAGAAACGTCGAATTTTATTTTAACCGCCATTGCGGATCCTGACGGAGAAATGAGTCAGTTATTAAAGCGTATGTTTATTGAGAGTTTAACGATTGTGACCGATGAAATTGCAGTAAAAAAGCATTCTCCATGTTGAACTTTATCCTTGAGCGGCAGTCTGTACCTTTACTGACGGAGCCCGCGCCTTCGCAAGCAATACTACACACTATTTTTTGTGCGGCTGATCGTGCGCCAGATCACGGTTTATTAAAGCCTTGGCATTTTTTGGTGATTGAAGGTTCTGCGCGAGAAAAATTAGGTCGAATATTTTTATCTGCGGCACAAAGTTTAACTTCAATACCTTTGACACCGGAACAACAGGCGAAATGGCTGGCAATGCCATTGCGAGCGCCCATGGTGATTGTTGTGTCTGCTCGTCTGATACCCAATCATAAAATACCTGAAGTTGAGCAATTATTAGCAGTGGGTGCGTCTGTGCAGAATTTATTGTTGGCAACGCATGTGTGTGGTTATGCTGCGATGTGGCGAACGGGCGAAATGGCCTACAATGAAAAAGTCAAAGTTGAATTAAATATTGCGCCTCAAGATGCGATTGCAGGTTTTATTTATATCGGGTCTCCAGTTAAATCAGGTAGCCATAAAAAAATACTAGAACGCTCTATGAGTGAATTTGTAAAGGAATGGAAATAGTTTATATGTTACGTAAAACCAAAATCATTTGTACCATTGGGCCGGTTTCAGAGTCCTATGAAATGTTAGCTAAGCTGGCAAAAGCTGGGATGAATATTGCGCGTTTAAATATGTCTCATGGTGATCACATTTCTCACGCCAAAGTCATTCGTGCGATTAAAAGCCTCAATCAAAAAATTGTCACACCGATTCCTATTTTACTGGATACCCAAGGCCCAGAAATTCGCACCGGTACCCTTGAGACGGATATGGAATTAAAGACCGGCAATGAAATTACCATCAGTGTGCGTGGCGGTGATGTTGAAGCTTCTTCTATTCATATTAATTATGAAGCACTGATTGATGATGTGGTGATCGGTGATCGTATTACTGTTGATAATGGTCTCATTAATTTAGAAGTGTTAGAAAAACATGATCGAACCATGCGATGTCGAATTGTGGATGGCGGTACTTTAAAGAGTCGCCGTCATGTTAATTTACCTGGTGTTCGCGTGAATTTACCGGCGATTACTAAAAAAGATCGCGAAGATATTTTATTTGGTATTGCGCAGGAAGTGGATTTTATTGCCTTATCTTTTGTTCGTGAAGCGGAGGATGTGCGTCAATTAAAAAAACTATTGGGTGAAACAGAGAGTAAAGCCAACAAGATTAAAATTATCGCTAAAATTGAAGATCAAGAAGGGTTGCGTAATTTAGAAGACATTATTCAAGAAGCAGATGGAATTATGGTGGCGCGGGGAGATTTAGGCGTAGAAATTAATTTTGCTGAATTACCCAATGCTCAACGTCGTATGGCAAGACTCTGTCATCAGTATGGGAAACGTGTGATTGTTGCCACCCATTTATTAGAATCCATGATTCAAAATCCAATGCCGACTCGTGCTGAAGTGACCGATGTGGCTAATGCAGTTTACGAAGAAGTCGATGCAATTATGTTATCGGGTGAAACGACAGTAGGGAAATATCCGGTTAAATGTGTGGAAGTGCTTGACGAAATTGCTCGTATGACAGAGCAAGCGCCTGGCTTAGGATTTAGTTCAGAATTAATTAAATCTAACGATAAACAACATTTAGCGCAGTCAGCAGTGGATTTAGCTGAAGCATTGCAAGCCGATGGGATTTTAGTGATTACCCGTCGTGGTATTACTGCCCATTATGTCACTAACTGCCGACCTTTTAAGACGCCTATTTTTGCCTTTACCAATGATAGCCGTACACGACGACAGCTCTCATTAAATCGTGGTGTTATTGCTTATCGTATGGATTTTAGTAGTGATCCGGAAAAAACTTTAGCCCATGCAATGGATACCTTGAAAGAAAAACAGCAGTGGCAGGGGGGTGAGAAAATTGTGGTGATTTCTGATGTTATCGCCGGTGCTGGCATTGATGCGATTCAAATTCGTCGAATTATTTAAAATCTACTGCGCTTGCCAATACTTTGTTGAAAATCGACTCAAAATGCTCAAGTATTATTTATACGTTCCGCTTTTTCATCGATTTTCGCCTCGTCTTGGCTTCGCTCGTAACGATTTATATGCTTTGTCAATTTACTGAAAAAATCCTTTTAATTTGTTTTCTAATTTTTTCTGTATTTGCTCTTGAAGTTGCTCACCTTTTTGTTTGACACGTTCTTTTTCTGCATCCACTTTTTGATTGAGTAATGCTTTAGCTGCCTGCTTATTGGGTAGATTGAGTTTTTTGAGTAGTGCTGCTTTGGCTTTTTCTTCCAGGGTGTGTTTAGCTAAATTTTCAATTTGTTGTCGTGCTAAGGTGGTGCGCACGCTGCAATGTGGTGTTGCATTCAATGGCCCTTCACAATGTACCGGCCAAATAATTTGTGAGAGATAAGCATTGCTGATGCTTTCATCGAGCTGAATACCCAAATCTAAGGTCATGGTTTTTGCCAGTAAATCAATGCTGGCTTGTCCGGTAGCTTTGGCTTTATCTAATTGCGCCGATAATTGTTGTAAATTGGCTTTACCATGATTGAATTCTGCCAAAGCAATCACTGTGTGTAGTGAGGTATTTTTTTGGAATACCGGAGGCAATTTAGCTTGTGCTTTTTGAGCAAGATAATTTTGTACCAGGGGCCCTAATTTAGATAGTTGGCTAAATACTAATTCAGAAAGATTAATGCCTTTAATAACGCCTTCTTCAATGCGTAATTGGCTGGTACCACGTAATTGTTTGAGCATGTCCGGCGTCGTGTTTCCTGCGGTAGAGAGTTGCGCATCAAAATTGAGCAGGCCACTGAATAAATTATAGTGAGTAAAATGTTTCATCAAAGGTTCTAACGGTACATGATTTAGGGTTTTATTGAGGGTCCATTGGGGGGTATTGCTCTGCACATTCAGTTGAACATCACAGAAAAAATTACCCTGGAGGACAGCGCCTTGGCAAGGTGAAATAGACCACTGTCCTTGATTGCCTCGAATGCCTAGAGCGACATTTTGCGCAGAAATACCCCGCGCGGATAATTGCCCAATATTCAGCATTAAATTGAGCTTGGGTTTACGCAAGGCAGTAATCGGCAATAAAGGTTTATGAATTGTTGCTGTGTTATTTGGGGTAGTGTTGGATGATGCAGGGAAATAGCGATCTAGATTGAATTGATCGATGGCGAGTTCTGCTTTGATTTCCGGTTGCTGGAAATTTTTGAGATTGATCGAGCCATGCAGCTGACTTTGATCTATTTGCATACTGAGGTGATTCGCAGACAAGGATTCTGGTGTTGCACGTAGGCGAGCTGTCAATGACGCTTTATTGAATAAGTTCGATGGTATAGAGGTTGGAATATTGATATTCCAATTTTTAAGGAGTTGCTTTAATTGAGGTGTGGTGAGGTAAATTGCACCAAAAGTTTGAGGGCGGCCAGTTAATTCTCGAATGTGAAGTTGTACAAATCCATTAATGTCGTCGCCACTGAGATGTGTTTGTGCTTGATGAAATTCATTTTTTAATAAATCCAACCAAATTGCATCGGTGGTAAAATAAAGGGTTTGTGGTGCGTTATGGCCTAAGCCAATTTTGGTTTCGAGTTGCACCTGTTTAAATTCATAATGGCGCTGTTTGGTATCGATATAAAATTGTGCA
This sequence comes from Gammaproteobacteria bacterium, assembly GCA_023265895.1. Classification (GTDB taxonomy): domain Bacteria; phylum Pseudomonadota; class Gammaproteobacteria; order Pseudomonadales; family JAHFSE01; genus JAHFSE01. The sequence goes on along the minus strand of JAHFSE010000013.1, from coordinate 30,202 downwards.
TCTAATTGTGTAAGCAGAGACAGTTTATTATTTTGCTTGATTTCAAAAGAAAGAGACACGGGGAAATCTTGATTCAAACGAACCCCTTGGCCTTTAAAATTTAATTGGCCCAATTGATAGTGTGCATGGGTTATTTGATTGTTGTAGGTTAATTGACCATCAGTTAAAAGAATTTTTTCTAACACAAAATCTAATGGAGTTTTTTGCGTGTTATCTTCTTCAGTTTGGGAAAAATCGAATTTTTTAACTGCTTTTGCGAGACGTCCCCAGTTAGTAGACTGATCTAAATATCGGGTGAGCATCACATCGGGGTGAATCAGGCGGACGCTACTGATTTCCACATGCTTTTTAAAAAGTGGTAAGAGTGCTACCTTTGCTTCCAGATGCTCTAGATGCACAAGCTGCCCTGCAGTAGGATAACTAAGATTGACCTGCTGTAGATCTAAGCCTATCCATGGAAAGAAAGACCAGTGAGCTTGTTCCGCTTTTAATTCAATGCCGGTTTTTTGTTGAAGTTTTTGTGTCAATGCATGAACGACATCTTGAGCGTTAATCCAATAGGTGATCGCTACGCAAAAAACTACAAAGAGGGTGGTTAGCGTTGAAAGGGCAATGAGGATTTTTTTTGCGAGTTTCATAAGTCTTTCCAAGATAATATGAGCGGAAGTCGTGGTAGATTACTCAAGCCTTTGCGGATCTAGAAATAATCTTTGTATGCAAACATTTTAAACAGGCTCATAGCACTATTTTATAGGCACCATGGAAACCATAGAACATCCTTCAACACTTGCGCAAGTCATGCCTTCCACTCGGTCTATCCAACTGGAAGCCTCTTGGCAGCGGGTGTTAGCTCAAGAATTTGAACAGGATTACATGCAGAAATTGCGGCAATTTTTGTTGCAAGAAAAACAGCGTGGCAAAGTCATTTATCCACCGGGACCATTGATTTTTAATGCGCTGAATTCCACGCCATTTGATCAAGTGAAAGTAGTGATTTTAGGACAGGATCCCTATCATGGACCCAATCAGGCCCATGGTTTGTGTTTTTCTGTTTTGCCTGGTGTGCCTTTGCCGCCCTCATTAAAAAATATTTTTATCGAATTGCAGCAAGATTTGGGTATTGATAATGGTCGTCAAGGTTGTTTGCAGGCCTGGGCTGATCGCGGTGTTTTATTATTAAACAGTGTTTTGACGGTGGAGCGTGGCCAAGCTGCGGCACATCAGGGTAAAGGTTGGGAACGTTTTACGGATGTGATCATTGCACAGCTGAATCAACACCGCTCTGGTTTGGTCTTCATGTTATGGGGCGGATATGCACAACGCAAAGGCGCCATGATTGATGGGCAGAAACATTTGGTGTTGCAATCCCATCATCCTTCGCCCTTATCAGCATCTCGTGGATTTTTCGGTCAGCACCATTTCAGTCGAGCCAATGCCTATTTAGGACATCAAGCGATTAATTGGCAGCTTGGATAAGGCATGGATAGATTCCTAATGCATCCTTGATGTGCAGTGGTTGTTCTAGTTGGTCTTCTCTTATTAGAGCCAATCCTTCTGTTTGATAGGTATCTGTGATTACCTGGATGACTTGTCCAGATTCATCACCGGCTGAATTATAAATAGCTTGCAGTGGATGAGCTGTTACAGCTGTTGAAATAATAAAACGTCTCAGCTGCTGTTTTAAATATCCACGATAATAAATGCGAGCAATGACTTCTTGTCCGGTATAACAACCTTTTTTAAAGCTGATACCGGCCAATTTTTCATAATTTAATTCGAGCGGTACAAAAATTTCGCTGGTTTTTTCATCTAGTAAACTTAAGCCTGCTTGAATATCTAACCACTGCCAAAAAGTATCCGATAATTGTGCTGATGTTTGGATTGATTCAATTATGGGTGGTACGGCTTGTGGCGACAAACAGAGTAAATAGCGCGGCGATGTTTCGTGAATAGAGAGATTAACTAAGAAGCCACTTTGTTGCTTGAGAGATGCGCTGCTGCAAAAATTAGCAAGAGACACTGTTTCGGAATGCATCGCTAGTTGAGTGGATGCCGCAGCGCCAACCAGTCCCAGCAATGTCCATTGATCGCTGAGGTCTGTCAGTGTGACGGGAAAAAATAGCGCATATTTTTTCAATGTCTGTAAGATTTTGCTCATTAAATTGCGTGGAGCGATGAGGTAATAGTTTTCATTAAACAGCGCTAAATAAAAACCACTCATCGCTCTGCCTTTGATATTACAGAGTGCTCCGAGTGAAGCTTGTGTCGTTGTGATTGTTGCTACATCACAGGTCAATTGTCCTTGTAATAATTTTCTAGCGCCGTCGCCACTGATTTGTAGGATTCCCAGAGAAGTTACTGTCATCCAGTGTGTTGTTAGCATCGATATCGAAGAAAAATTTTCTGGATGCGTCATGCTTAATTCAATCTCAGACATAAAAAATTCCATTGTATTAAATGAGGATTGCTTTTATTTTTTGCACCTGTTGAACCGAGGGGCAACGGCAAGAGAAAATATGCTAGGATCGCCGCTTTAATTCAATCATTGAGTAGGTGTTATGAACGAATTTGATGCGAAATTGAACCGGTTAAGATGGCGCTGCCGGCGTGGCATCAAAGAAGTTGAAATATTGCTGCAAGCTTTTTTCGAACGGTATTACCTAACATTAACGGCAGATCGTCAAGCTTTGTTTGAGCGATTACTCACTTGTGAAGATGCTGATTTATTTGAATGGTTAACCCATCGGAGTGAACCTCAGGATGCGCAACTCAAAGCAATGGTTGACGACTTACTCTGTAGCTTGGCCGCTTAATTTGCCGTTGATAGGCGCGCGTGGAATACAAGTGCTCCTGTGGTTCAGTCATGGGTTGGCCAGTTTGGGGGTGCTTTGTTCTGGGATAGGGTGGTTACTGAAACTATTATGCATCAGTATGGTTATCGGCAGTTTTTATTTCCATTGGCGCCGTTGGGTCGTTGGCACGAGCAAGCAACCCCATCGTTTGATACATCAGCCTCTGCAAGGTTGGCTGTTGCAAGTAGGGCAGTTGCGTCATTCGGTTGTTTTCGATTCGCCTATTTGGTTAATGCCTTGGTTTTGCTTATTGAGCGTGGGTGTGATTGACCAATCACAAATGCGCATTGTACAAAAATTTACTTTAATCCTATTTCCTCAAGCAGCGAATCGCGAGGATTATCGACGATTATTAATGTTGCTAAGGCATGCCCATCTTGATGGGACTTCTTTGCCTACTCAAAAGGATAATGATAGGATGGGGCTGATAAGGAAGCTTTTTTATCAGCTTCAAAAATTTAAACAGGCTTAGCCTACAGATGATTATTGTTAGTTCTCAATAAAAAAATCGCGTCTTCTGAGGAACTATTTATGGTGCAATTTATTCGACAATGTTGGCTTCGTATGCTCATTGTAAGTGCTGCTATGATACTAAGTGCAGTATTGCCAGGTTGTGGTGGCGGTGCTTCAGGAACCTTTGTTGGGTCAACGACAACAGATTCTTCTAGTGGTGGTTTTGTTAGTACGCCTTCTGGTACCGTGCCGATAGACTCCTCTTCCAGTTCGTCGAGTAGTAGCAGTTCTTCATCGGGTACCTCAAGTAGTGGTACATCGTCTAGCGGTAGCAGCAGTAGTTCTTCTTCAGGTACCTCGAGCAGTGGAACCTCATCCAGTAGTAGCAGCAGCTCTTCGTCTGGTGGCTCATCTTTATGTGACTTGTATCCTTTTCTTTCTCAATGTCAGTAGCAGGCGCTTAAGCTTGCAGCAGCGTGTTGTGTGCCTGCGTCAGTAACTTTGGATAATCTAAAGTATAATGCAGGCCACGACTCTCGCGGCGTTGCAATGCAGAGCAAATAATTAAATCAGCAACGGTGGTTAGATTGCGTAATTCAATTAAATCGCTACTGATTTTATAATTCGAATAATATTCCGTAATTTCTTTGATTAATAAATCAACTCGATGTTTGGCCCTCTGCAGTCGTTTGTCCGTTCGCACAATGCCAACGTAATCCCACATAAATTGCCGTAATTCATGCCAGTTATGCGAGATCACTATGTCCTCATCGGAGTTGGTGACTTGGCTTTCATCCCAGGCAGGAATATGTTCGGGTAAATAAATTTGCTGGAGTTGTTGCTGAATATGTTCTGCAGCAGAAAAAGCAAAGACTAAACACTCTAATAAAGAATTACTGGCCATGCGATTAGCGCCATGTAATCCGGTGCAAGCAGTTTCACCCAAGGCGTATAGTCCAGCTACGGAAGAAGCGCCCTGTAAATTCGTCAGTACGCCGCCGCAGGTGTAATGTGCTGCAGGCACAATTGGAATGGGCTCATGACTGATATCTATTCCAAGGCTTAAGCATTTATCATAAATCGTTGGGAAATGTTCAGTAATAAATTCAACAGATTGATGGCTGATATCTAAATATAAACAGGCAGCACCCAGGCGTTTCATTTCGTGATCAATGGCGCGCGCAACAATATCTCGTGGCGCTAATTCAGCGCGGGCATCAAATCGTTGCATAAAAGGTTCGCCATTAGGCAAACGCAAAATCGCACCTTCGCCACGCAATGCTTCACTGATTAAAAAAGATTGGCCGTTAGGATGGTATAAACAAGTGGGGTGAAACTGATTAAATTCCATGTTCGCAATAGTACAACCTACGCGCCACGCCATAGCAATACCATCGCCTGTCGCAACATCTGGGTTTGAAGTATACAAATAAGCTTTACTAGCGCCACCCGTCGCTAAAGCCACACATTTTGCTTTAAATACATCAACGCTGCCTGATTTTTTATCCAATACGTAGGCACCTATACAATGATTATATGACAGGCCTAATTTGGCTGTGGTAATTAAATCTACCGCAATGCGATTCTCAAAAAATTCGATGTTAGGATGTGCTCGTGCTTGCTGTGTTAGGCTATTGGAAATTTCCAATCCAGTGGCATCCGCTGCGTGCAAAATACGGCGATGTGTGTGTCCACCTTCTTGAGTCAGATGTAATTCTTCTTCGCCTTGAGCATCTTTTGTTTTAGTAAAATTAACGCCCTGTTCTATCAGCCATTGAATAGCAATAGGGCCATTTTCTACGGTAAAACGCACCGCATTTTCATCGCATAATCCACCGCCTGCATTCAAGGTATCTTGAATATGTGCTTCGATAGAGTCCGATTTATCCATAACGGCAGCAACGCCACCTTGCGCATAAAAAGTATTGGCGGCTGTGAAATCCCCCTTACTTAATACAGCAACGCGCGCAATCGGTGCTAATTTTAATGCTAAGCTGAGCCCTGAAGCACCGCTACCAATAATTAATACATCGTGAAGATATTGACTCATAATTTTAAGAAAATCTTAATGAAGCTAGGGTTAGGATTATAGCGGAGATTGTAGGGGCGCCCTATACTGTGGTGCTGTTTTATTATTCCATTTTTTTCGTGAGTTTATTGAGAATGTTTATGAAATATTCAAAATTCGTTCTGTTCATTGTTGGATTTAACATACTGTGGACCGTGAATGTTGTTGCTGCGTCTTCTACTAACTATCCCGATTTTACCCAGTTGGTAGAAACCTATGGTAAGTCCGTTGTAAACATCAGCAGTTTTCATAAAGCGAAGCCACAATCGCAAGCTAATATTGCCGGCGATGATCAACAGATCCCGGAAATTTTTCGTCGTTTTTTTGGTGAGATACCCTTTGATGTACCCGATCAAACCCGGCAATCATTAGGGTCTGGCTTTATCGTATCAGAAGATGGTTATGTCATTACTAACAATCACGTGGTTGCCGACGCTGATGAAGTGATGGTGAGCTTGGAGGATCGCCGAGAATTAGTTGCGCAAGTGGTAGGTACGGATCCTCGTAGCGATCTTGCTTTACTGAAAATAAAAGCCAAAGGGTTACCTGCAGTAAAAATAGGTCATTCGAGGGAATTAAAAGTGGGTGAATGGGTATTGGCGATCGGTTCACCCTATGGTTTTACTCGTTCAGCAACGGCAGGCATTGTGAGTGCAAAAGATCGCAGTTTACCCAATGACAATTATGTTTCTTTTATTCAAACCGATGTTGCGATCAATCCTGGTAATTCTGGTGGGCCGTTGTTTAATTTGCAGGGTGAGGTTGTGGGCGTGAATTCGCAAATTTACAGCCGTACTGGCGGATTTATGGGATTATCCTTTGCGATTCCTATGGATATTGCCATGGAAGTGATTAGTCAAATTCGTGAGCAGGGTAAAGTCGAGCGAGGTTGGTTGGGTGTCTCTATTCAAGAAGTCAATCGTGATTTAGCAGAATCTTTGAAATTAGAAAAACCTGCGGGCGCATTAATTTCTTCTGTACAACCCGATGGCCCTGCTGCACAAGCGGGTCTAAAAGCAGGAGATTTAGTGATTAATTTTGAAGGACAAGATTTACCCTTTGCTGCTGAATTACCGCCGTTGGTGGGCCGTAAAAAACCGGGAACGGAAGTAACATTAAAAATCATTCGTGAAGGTGCTCCCGCATCAGTGAAAGTCAAAGTGGGTTTGTTACCTGAAACACCAACATTGGCTCAAAATAAAATGCCACAACCCCTCACACTACCGAATAAAATAGGCATTGAAGTTGCGGATTTAAATGCCCAAGAAAAACAACAACTGCAAGTACCCTCAGGTATTTTAGTGACTCGGGTCTATGGTGGTTTTGCGACAAAAGTAGGGCTGAAGCCGAGAGACGTGATTGTTTTAATGAATTATAAGCCAGTGAATTCTGTCGCTGATTTTATGAATGCTTTGCGTTTATTAAAATCGGGTCAAGTGGTGCCGATACAAATTTATCGACAAGGAAGCCCTTTATTTATTCCAATTCGTATTGAATAAACTCAGCCCTTTTTTAGGGGCAGATGTTGTGTCTGCCCAATCTTATAACTTGCTAATCTACTTGATCTTTGACTCGATCCCCATCACCTGCCTGCATTAAAAAATGCATCAGACGGGGATCTGTGTTTAATTGTTCGCTGCTCCATAACCCTAAATACTGTCCACGATAGGATTGGAAATGCAGTGATTTTTCTTTAGCATTGCGATCGGATTGCCGCATTGCAATAATTAAAACACCCTGTGGATAGGCTTGAATCCAAGAGGAAATTTCTTTTCTTGAAAAAGACAAGATGGGCTGTTGTAACCGGCCATAAAAATTAAATTCTCCCGCATAATGACCTCCAAAAAAACCAATGGGTCGATGCTGTATTTCATATTCTTTCAGTAATTTGCCAACTAAATGCGTATTATAATTTTGATAAGCAGTGCCACCCAGGGTAATTTGTAGCAGAGCAATAAAAATTAATGAAAAGAACGTCATTTTAATAAATGGTGATAGGCCTATATCGAGTAGTAACCAAATAGCGAGCGCAATCAAAGCAGAGAGGGCTAACAAAGGAATATGTTGTAACCAGGTTAAGGATGCTTTCAGATGGAAAAAATTAACACCGATAAGAATAATCGCAATAAAAATAACGAATAATACAGGCGCTATTAAATCTTTTTTTGTGATATTAAGATTCATTCGATTAGCTAACAACAAACTCCATGCGGGTAACATAGGGATGAGATAGTGAATTTGTTTTCCACTAATAGCACTGAAAATTGCTAAAGGAATTAATATCCATCCGCATAATAATCGGGTAGTCCAATCTTGCCAAAGAGATGGGTAATTCCGAATGACTTGCCATGTTTTAGGGATTAAGCTCCAGGGTAAGAACAATAAAATCAGCAATGGTAAATACCACCAAAAAGGATGTTGATGAGCAAATGATTTAACGACTCGATGAGCTGTTTGGGTCCACAATAAATGATAGAGATAAGTCGTATCGCCAATGGCGCTAAATAAAGCAGCAATCCATAGGCTAGCAAAGGCAATACCCAGTAGTGTAGATGCAAATAATAAACTGGCTTGTTTCATGCGGCTTGATTGATTTGCAAAACAAATCAGTAAAATGCTGAAAGACAAAATATAGATAAAACAAGCAGGTCCTTTTGTTAATAAGCCACAAGCTAATCCGATACTATAGAGTAACCAGCCCCATTTCTTTTGTTGAATAATGGCTAATGTTGAACCTAAAACAGCCAGTAAAATAAAAAAAGTTAAAATAATATCGAACATGACTAAAGACGAATCAAGAATCCATGCCCAACTAGAAGCTAAAATAAGCACAGCGTAACGAGCAGTTTGTTTCCCCTGAGGAAATAACAGAGTATTGAGACGAGCAACCAATGCAAGAGAGGCTAAGGAAAAAATAAGCGGCACTAAACGTGGCCACCAATCATTGACACCCAAAAATTGCCAGCCTAATTGAATAAGCCAGAAAAGTAGGGGTGGTTTATGGCTATAGGCTTGTCCATTCAGTATCGGCAGCGCAAAAGAATGTTGATGCCACATTTCCCATGCGATGGCGACATAACGCGTTTCATCGATGGGAAATAAACCATGGGCTAAATAACCGGCCAACCAAGAAAATAATGTGCCCAGTATCAATAAGGGCCAGAAATAGTCTTTGTATTTTTGCATCATAGGGTGATCCAATAAAATTTAAGTCATAGGAAGGATTAAAGTAAAGCGAGCGCCTGCGGTTTGTATGGCTGTAGTAATCGTTAAAGTACCATTTAATTGCGCAGTAATTTTTTGACAAATAGACAAGCCTAGCCCAGTACCTTCTGTTTCATGTGAACGATTAATTCGATAAAAACGTTGAAATATTTTTTCTCGTTCTTTTTCCGGAATGCCAGGCCCATCGTCTTCTAATGAGATTTGAATGGATTGATTTTTTGTGGTAACGCAACAAAAAATATTTCCCTTTATCGGCGTGTATTGAATGGCATTCATCAATAAATTATCCAGTAATATTTTTAAAGATTCAGTATGGGTGTTGAGATAGAGCGCTTCATCCACGTCTAATTGTATGTGTTGTTGTTTTTTTAATGCGAGAGGCATATGTTGTGCGATTGTTTCTCGAAAAAATGCAGCTAAATGGAGATGATCTATCGATTTTTTAAGATTGCGTTCTTGTCGTGCCAGTGTCAGTAATTGATGGACTAATTTATTACAACGATCAACAGCCTGATTAATGGCTTGTGCAGATTCTTGAGCATCCATCCGTGTTTTTGTATGCATTAAATTGTGTGCATGCACTTTTAATGCGGCGAGTGGAGTTCTTAATTCATGTGCTGCATCGGCAATGAACTCTTTTTGTTGCTGCCAACTCAATTTCAATCGATCTAATAAAATATTGAGTGCTTGAATAATGGGATAAATTTCTTGTGGAGAGCGTTCTAGCGCAATTGGATCTAAATTATCCATGTGGCGATGTTGAATTTCTAAACTGAGCGCTTCTAAGGGTTTAAGTGCGCGATTAACTAACAAACTAATCAGTAGGATCACAATAGGTAAAGAAAAAAGATGGCCTAGAATCATATGGGTCGCAATGCCTTCACTGAGCTCTTGTCGTACCGCTTGATTTTCCGCAGTGATCATCCAGGCTTGATGATTGGGTAAGGGTAAAACGAAAATGCGCCACAAAGTGCCTTGATGGCGTATATGATGAAAACCGGGTTGCCAAGGTGCAAATATTTCAGTGGGTGCACTGATAGAATGAATCCATAATTTTTTTTCAGCAGACCACAATTGAAAGGCAATTTTACTTTCATAGCGATGACCCGCTGTTAAGGCTTGTTGATTATCATCTAGAATTTCTTTTCCTACTGGTGCCCAGCTGTTATAAATGATAGGGAATTTTTTTGAGTAGGTTTGGCTTTTCCATTGGGTAATTTCATCAGATAAGGTGCCTGACAATACACGAGCTGATTGTGCCAGCTGTGCATCAAAAAGCTCTTCGACTTCCGTTAAAGCATCATGATAACTGAGCATGGCAACGCCTAAGTCCACGCAAAATAATAAAAAAGATAAAGAAATAATCAACTGGGTTTTTAACGAATTTATTTTAAACATGACCGTCTTCTTCTGATGTTAAAGACGGTACCCAATAACCAACGCCCCGAATGGTTTTAATGAAAGACATGGGAATTTTTTTTCGTAAATTATGAATATGTACTTCAACTGTATTGCTATTAATTTCGTCGTACCAGCCATTCATTTTTTGTTGCAGCTGCTCTTTAGTTAACACTTTATTTTTATGAATCAGCAATGCTAATAATATTTGGTATTCATTGGGCGTTAATTCAATGAGACGGTCATTATAGCGTGCTTGATGATTGGCTGGATTTAAAGTAAGTGCGCCTTGCCGCAATATTTTTTCCAATAGCATCGGTGGCCTACGGAGTAAAGCGCGTAAGCGCGCATGAAGTTCTTCTACGTCAAAGGGTTTGACTAGGTAGTCGTCTGCACCGAGATCGAGTCCTTTGATTTTTTCCTCTAGAGTATCGCGAGCTGTTAAAATTAAAATAGGTAATTTTTTTTGAGGTCTAATGGATTTTAAGATATCAAAACCATCTCTATGTGGAAGACCTAAATCTAAAATGGCACAATCATAATTGCCTTCATTTAAGGCGGCATAAGCAGTATGACCATCCTGAACCCAGTCGGCCAAATAGCCTTGTTGTTTCAAACTTTTTAAAATACCTTGACCTAATAGAGGATCGTCTTCAATGAGTAAAATATTCATTGAAAATGCTCAACTAACAGGGAATAGATTTGGGCGCATTAGATAACCTGCGCTTGTAAAGCAGCTTGAATGACTTGTTCATATTCTATGCTGCGTTTTGCATTGAATCCGGGGTGTTGATGAATCAATTTACCTTGGCGATCAAAAATTAAAGCACTTGGCACACCAATAATATGATATTTCTCTGCTAGAGAAGCATCTGGATTATAGAGAATGGGAAAATCAGCTGGAATTTTTTTAAGAAAATTTTGCGCGTCTTTTCTATCTTGGTCTAAATTTACCGCGACAATGACAAGCCCTTCTTTTTTATATTTTGCCAGTACTTTGTTCATCCAAGGGAAGGATTCTCGGCAAGGTCCGCACCAAGAAGCCCAAAAATCAATATAAACAACCTTGCCTCGATAATGAGTTAAATCTAGATCATCGGCCAATAGGGGTGTAGCAAAAAAACTCACAGCAAGGGATGCGGTGATGAGCAATAATCGAGAAAAAATCATGGAGATGTTCCAGCGGAAATCATGTTGTGTTGCACTATAAGCTGATCAGCTTAAGATTGGCTTAATGGTATGTTCCCTTCGGTGAGGTTGGCCATTGGGGGCAAGCCATGATTATGATCTGTATGCAGTGAAATTTGCTGGCAAGGCGTTTCAATATGCGCTTGTTCAAAAGCTGCTTTAATGTGTTCAAGTAAATCACTGCTGGCTTTGGTGAAATTTTCTCGGCTACACCAGACAGAGAGCTGTAAATTAACTGAGGCTTCTGCAAAATCTAGCACAGTAAATGTGGGTTCTGGTTCAGCCAAAGCAAAAGGATAATCTTCAGATACTTTGAACAGGATTTTTTTTATTTGCGCTAAATTCTCTTTGTAGGCAACGCTTAAATTGAGATCCAAACGTCGAATATGAAAGCGCGTTAAGGTGGTTACTTCAGATTTAATAATCGTTTCGTTGGGAATGCGCACCATTAAATTAGTGGGCGTTCTAAGTTTGATAGAGAGTAAATCAATAGCGATCACTTCCCCTACGGTTGCGCCTAGCTGAATCACATCACCAACGGAGAAAGGTCGTTCTGCTAATAAGAATATACCGCTGATTAAATTCGATGCTGAAGTTTGTGAGGCAAAACCAATAGCAACAGAAAAAATACCTGCTGCGCCTAACAAGACACTGGCGCTGATGCCTAATTGTTTAAGTGCTAAAAAGAAAAACAACGAAATGATAAAATAAAAAGATGATTTTTGAATTAAAACTTGCTGGTGAGTTGATAATTTTTCAGGTAGTAATTTATCCAATAAATAACGCGCTAAGCGAGAAAGTGCCCAGCCAAGCAATAGCAGCGCGATGGCCTCTAAGATAGCCTGTAGTGATACGGCGGATAAGTTATAAGATTTCATTGAACGGTTTCCTAGGCAAATAACATATCAAAGGCTTTCATCATAATATTTTCGTCAGAGGTTTGTCGTGCAGAAACGATACGTTTTAAGCCAAGTTTTTCGAGCGCTTCAGTTTTATTTGCACGAATTTTAATATTTTTATGCGGTAATTCGCGCAGAAAGCTTAATCCTTGGCCCCAGAGTTGATATTGCTCATCAATAAATACGTCTAAGTAAGGCACGGGAATATTCAATCGTTCTAGACAAAAAGATTCACCTAATCGATTAATAATTTTAATGGGAATTTTAGCTCGATAGGGTTTAGTGATATAACCTTCAGCATCGAGGGATGCACTCGTTTTGCTGGCATAACAGAGTTCGCCTTCGCGAGGATTTGGGCCAAACCAAGTATCGGAATAACGCTTGATAGGAATGTCTAACAAAGTAATGTCAGTTCCATGAATTTTAATATGACACCAGCAACTACAGGTGACAAATAAGGTGATAACTTCGCCTTGCGCAATAATGGTAGGAATGGTGGGTCGACTCACCAACGCGCGATCTGCTAACAGTGGCATGATATCTAAACTAGAATGAGTTTGGGTGGTGACGATGCGTTTAATGCCATCAGATTGCTTGGGTATTTCAGCCGTTGGGTGGATCTGTACTTGTTCTGGTTCATCCAGTAGGGTGTGGTGGTGCGTATAATGAATCAGCCATTCTTTAGTTTTCCGGGTGATCCAAAATTCTAATGTTCCAAAATTAAGATAGAAGGTTTGATTGAGTTCAAAAGTATATTGGCCAAACCAAGGTGAAATTATTGCATTGGGCATTTTGAGTGATCCAGTGTCTCTAGAGCAAATCAGGGCAAATTGGAAGTGTAGCTGAAGCAGCCTACTAGATTAGGCTAAAAAAACAAGGAGATATCAAGGCATGATTATTGGTTGGCAGGAATGGGTATCACTACCGGATTTTCAGATTCCAGCAATTCACGCAAAAATTGATACCGGAGCAGATACCTCTTCGTTGCATGCTGATCAAATCAAACGTTTTCGTAAGGCTGGGCAGCGATGGGTGAGTTTTGAAATTCATCCGTTACCAGAGCACCCTGACATTGTTTTGTTCTGCCGAGCACCTTTAATGCATCGTCGTGTGGTTAAAAGCTCCAGTGGTGATCGAGAAATCAGACCTGTTATTTTAACTCAATTACGTTTAGGTGATCGACAATTTGAAATTGAGTTGAACTTGACTAATCGTGATTATATGGGGTGTCGTATGTTATTGGGGCGGCAAGCCTTACAGCAGGATATACTGATTGATCCTAGCAAAGCTTATCTTCAAGGTTCGTTCACTGAGATGCAAATTGTAGAGCAGTATTTAAAGAAGGGTTGAGTCCATGAAAATTGGTGTGTTATCTCGTGAACCTGATAGTTATTCCACCCGTCGTTTGGTTGAAATAGGCCAAGCCCGTGGTCATGTGGTAGAAGTGATCAATCCATTGGAATGTTATATCAATATTGCTGAAAATCAGCCGAGTGTGCATATCGAAAATCGTATTTTAAATGATTTAGATGCCATTATTCCCCGTATTGGTGCATCCATTACTTTTTACGGCACAGCGGTATTGCGTCAATTTGAAATGGCAGGTGTTTATTGTGTCAATGAATCTTTAGCTATTAGTCGAGCGCGAGATAAGTTGCGCGCTCATCAGCTTTTTTCTCGCCGAGATATTGGTATGCCGGTCACAGGGTTTGCTCATTCCACTGGACATACCCGTGAATTAATTGATTTAGTGGGTGGTCCGCCATTAGTGATTAAATTGTTAGAAGGAACGCAGGGGCGCGGTGTAATTTTGGCGGAAACCCATAAAGCAGCGGAAAGCGTGATTGAAGCATTTCGTAATTTAAAAGCTTTTTTTTTGGTGCAGGAATTTATTAAAGAAGCCGGTGGCGCAGATATTCGTTGTTTTGTAGTGGGCAATAAAGTGGTTGCCGCTATGATGCGCCAAGCACAAAAAGGCGATTTCCGCTCTAATCTGCATCGTGGAGGTTCATTTCAAACAGTGAGAATTTCTGCTGAAGAACGCAAGACTGCACTGGCCGCTGCGCGAGTTATGGGTTTAAGGGTGGCTGGTGTAGATTTAGTGCGATCCAATCGCGGGCCCTTAGTGTTGGAAGTCAATTCTTCTCCTGGATTGCAAGGCATTGAAACGGCTACGGGGAAAGAAGTCGCCGCAACTATTTTTCAATTTATTGAGAAAAACGTTAAACCCAATCAAGGACGGGAACGCGGACGTGGCTAAAATATCCAAACAATCGCCTAAATTAGCGCTGACGCTGTCTGGTGGCGGTGCTCGTGGTGCCTATGAGGCAGGTGTGATGCATTATATTCGTACTCAGCTACCTAAAGAGGCTCGAGAGCGAGGTTTTAATATTCATACTGGTGCTTCTATTGGTGCGATCAACGCGTGTTTCTTAGCATCTACTGCGCATGATTTAGCTTGCCAAGGCAACGCCATGATTCAGCTATGGAAAAGCGTGAATCAAAATACCGTTTACCAACGTAATTTGCCCGCTTTCTTGAGCTTGTTAGGTTATTCACTGCGAGGCATTCTGGCTAATTTTGTTTTAGGTGTAAAACATAATTCTGCGCATTTTAAAGGCTTGCTGAATACCAGCCCATTGCCAAATTATTTACAAGCCAATATTGATTTTAAAGCCATTGCTCATAATGTGGCGCAAGGCATTGTGGATGCGATTGCGTTAGTGGGGACTAATGTGGTGTCAGGGAGAACGGAATTATTTGTTCATAAATCTCCATCCATACAATACAGCGGATCCTATCAATTACGAGAAGGGCCTATTCGTTGTGAACAGGTGATGGCTTCTTCTGCAATTCCTTTAATTTTTCCGCCTGTATTGGTCGATGGTATTCCTTATATTGACGGCGGTTTAAGATTAAACACGCCTTTATCTCCAGCGATTCAACTGGGCGCCGATAAAATTTTAGTGTTGAGTTTGCACCATCAATGGATGGAGCCAGTGCTACAGCCATTGCCGACAGTTATGCCAACGATGGGGCAAATTTTAGGGCGGGTGATGAACACGATTTTTTTAGATCGTACCGAATGGGATGTGGAGCAATTAACTCGTATTAATAGAATTATCGAATGGAGTGAGCAGCATTATGGCGCAGATTTTTTATCTGTCATCAATGAGACGATTCAAGCAAGTGGCGCCCGTGGCGATATCGCCGACCGTGGATTAAAAAAATTGCAGTTATTAAAAATTGAGCCTTCTTATGATATTGGTCAACTGTATCAAGAGCATTTTGAGCAGAATATTCGACAATCTCACTTTACGATGATGGAGCGTTTTTTAATTCGATTGCTGGATATTGATCCAGAGTCAGGTTTTGATTTACTGTCCTACATCACTTTTATGCCGGGCTATATAAAACTATTGCTGGAACTCGGGTATGAAGATGGCAGAAGACATCATGATGCGCTGGTCAGTTTTATGCTGGAATAGCGCAGTGAGATTTTCGCGTAAAATCCTCGCACACGTTGAATGATAAAAAGACCATAAAACGAGTAGGCGAGGACGCGCGTTGTTGTTTCTAGAAAAAATACTCAACTCATGATTATGAAGAGGTGATTAATTTGACTAAGGAAGCTCTTCGATTAGGCGACATCCTGCGAACCTGATCAATAATGGTAAATTCTTCTGCTGTTAATTCTGCAAGAATTCGATCGCCGTCGTCATTTTCGTCGGTTACATTGAATGCGTCCTCATCTTCCGTTTCGCCGGAAGAAGGATCTATTCGTAAACTGCTTTCCAACCGAGAAATAATTTCGGAGTTCATGCTGCGATGATAACCGCGAGCAACTTCCGCAATTTTCTTACGCATACCTTCAGGCAGCCGAACAACGAATTTATCCGCCGTTCTACTATTGTAACCGTGTTTTGTCGTTTCTGTGCTCATGGGGAAGTAAACACTCTATTAGTCTCTTACATACAAAAAAACAGTTACTAACAATGGATGATTCTGCAGGTATATCCAGCGATGTTAGGTTTTTTAATATGTAGGGTTAAATTGTTGCCCCTTTGTTTTGTGGTGCTCGCTATTTTGCGTTCAGATACTGAAAAAGCGATCCTACAAAAATAACACCGAGCACAAAAGCGACGCTCTGAAATACTGATATTGATCTTTTAAACGAACACCAAAAACTACAGACTTTTAGCTCTACTAGAATTTCTAGAAACCAATTCCGTCGGTGGTTTTAGCTTTTGCGTCGTAAACTCATGAATCATGATTTCGTGAAATAGTGCGCTTCTATCAAAGGGAATATTGTTACGCCACCGAATCGCTAAATTACCTTGTTATTGATGAGAATGCCATAGCTTCATCAATAGAATTTTTATAAAACGAATTTATTTTTTCCGCTATTTTTCTGCTTTGAGAGATTTTTATTAAAATACGGCAACGAATAAAAAATAATCTGTGTTTGTGCTA
Source organism: Gammaproteobacteria bacterium (assembly GCA_023265895.1). Taxonomy (GTDB): domain Bacteria; phylum Pseudomonadota; class Gammaproteobacteria; order Pseudomonadales; family JAHFSE01; genus JAHFSE01. The sequence goes on along the minus strand of JAHFSE010000013.1, from coordinate 13,646 downwards.
TGTCTTAGTTGTTAATTTATAGTGAGACAGGTTGGGCAATGAAATAATGATCTAGCAGCAAAATAATGAATAGGGCAAACAAATAGACGATGGAATAGGCAAAAGTTTGTATAGCAATTTTTTCGTTCACTCCCCATTTTAAGCGAATTGCGTAATAAAGAAAGCCAATATCTAGCGCTACAACGCCAATGAGATAGAGCCAGCCGCTCATTTGTGTGAGATAAGGCAGCAAGCTGGCGATGACTAAAAGAATGGTATAGAGCAAGGTTTGAGTTTTAGTGAATGCAATGCCGTGAGTGACAGGTAGCATAGGAATTTTAGCTCGTGCATATTCTTCATGGCGATAAATTGCTAATGCCCAAAAATGAGGTGGCGTCCAAACGAAAATGATGAGCACTAATAACAAAGCATGTGGATGGATGTTATTAGTTATCGCTGTCCAACCCAATAAGGGTGGAATGGCGCCTGCCAAACCGCCGATTACAATATTTTGTGGCGTTGCTCGTTTGAGATAGAGGGTGTAAATAATGGCATAACCAACACCGCCCAGTAGCGTTAATACTGTAGTGAGTAAATTAATTTTAAAATAGAGAATACCCAAGCCGGTGATACACAGCAGGAGTGCAAAGATAATTGCTTGTGAGACGGAAATGCGACCGGTTGCTACTGGCCGTTGATGTGTCCGTGACATGAGTAAATCAATGCGCTGATCTACTGCATGATTGATGGCTGCTGAACCGGCCATGGTAAGGCCAATGCCTAAACTTGCCCAAAAGAAAATTGCCAAGGGTACAGCTTGGTTGGTGGCTAGGTGCATACCTACCGCTGCAGTCAATAGGAGCAATGCGACGACTTTAGGTTTTGTCAGCTCTAAATAATCGCGCCAAAGCGGTTGAGTGGGCTGTAATAATTCCAAAGGTGTGTCTGCAGTTGTTTTTGCCGGCGTCATAATTGTCTCATGTTTTGGTAGGGCCTTATCCTTGAGGATAATTATTTTCTAAAAAACGACCAATGCGCGTTGCAGCATTGGTGAGATCATCTACATGGGGGAGAAAGACGACGCGGAAATGATCTGGATACGGCCAATTAAAAGCTGTGCCCTGTACGACCAAAATGCGCTCCTGCATTAAAAGATCCAGCACCCATTGTTCATCGTCTTTAATAGGATAACGCTTGGGATCTAAGCGAGGAAATAAATACAATGCACCTTGCGGCTTAACGCAAGTGATACCGGGAATTTCGCTGAGCAATCGATGGGCATAGTCTCGTTGTTCATAGAGTCTGCCTCCAGGCACAACGAGTTCTTGAATGCTTTGATAGCCGCCCAAAGCTGTTTGAATTGCGTGCTGTGCCGGCACATTAGCACACAGTCGCATTGAGGCTAAAATATCTAGACCCTCGATAAAGCTTTTTGCATATTTTTTTTCACCAGACACTGTCATCCAGCCGGAACGAAATCCGGCAGCACGATATGCTTTAGACAAGCCATTGAAGGTGATGACGACCCCTTCATCTGTGAGGCTAGCAGTGCAATGATGTTGCGCATCGTCGTAGAGGATTTTGTCATAAATCTCATCGGAAAAAATCACTAAATCATGTTCATTTGCAATTTGAATTAATTGCATTAAGAATTCTTTGGGATAAACCGCACCGGTTGGATTATTGGGATTAATTAAAACCAAAGCTTTCGTTCGATGAGAAATTTTTGCTCGAATATCTGCAAGGTCAGGATACCAACAGGCCTGTTCATCGCATAGATAATGAATGGGTTTTCCACCGGCCAAACTGACCGCAGCAGTCCACAAAGGATAATCGGGTGCTGGCACCAGAACTTCATCGCCATTATCCAGCAAGGCTTGAGTTGCCATTACGATGAGCTCGCTGACGCCGTTACCTAAATAAATATCTTCTACCGATAGGCTGTGTAGTCCCTTCTGTTGATAGTGTTGCATAATTGCTTTTCGAGCAGAAAAAAGGCCCTTAGAGTCACAATAACCAGAAGAGTCGGCAAGATGACGTCTCACGTCTTGCAGAATTTCCTCTGGCGCTGCAAAACCAAAAGGGGCCGGGTTACCAATATTGAGTTTGGTAATTCGGTGCCCCTCTTCTTCTAAGCGCTTAGCTGCTTCGAGCACTTTGCCTCGAATATCATAACAAACGCCTTTTAATTTGCTGGATTTAGCGATGGGTTTCATAACACTTTTATGGATTGGGGTCAGGGATGATTCATTAGGGGTTCCTAGTGTAGTCATATATTGAGCGAGAAGCACTATCCCTTGATTCTTTGAAGGTAAAAAGATTCTTTGCGGGTAAAAAAACAATCCTTTTCTAGTATGACTATTCTAATCTGCCGCTATAGAGTGGGGATTCATAGATTAAATGCGTTTAAAAACTTTTGGGATTTGAGTTATGGCAAAAATAATTGCGGAATCTGAGATGCGGATTACCAAGAAGATTAAAGAGTCAGCGAATCAAATCTGGTTAGCTGGTTTAGGCGCTTATTCTAAAGCGGAAAAAGAAGGCAGTAAATTATTTGATACCCTCGTTCGTGACGGTGAAAAAATTGATGATAAAGCTAGAGGAAAAAAAGTGACCAGTTATCGTGCTCGAGTAGAGGAAGTTAAAGATAAAGCTGCCAGTTCTTGGGAAAAAATTGAGAAAGCGTTTGATGATCGGGTGGCCAAAACCTTGGCAAAATTGAATATTCCAACCAAGCAAGATGTGGATGCTTTAGCTGCGCAAATTAAAGTTTTGCGCGCTCAAGTAGAAGGGCATACCGCGCCGACGCCTGCTGCGAAACGTGCTGTTGCTAAAAAATCGCCGAAATAAGATGTTTTTTTAAAGTGTGTTGCTGAAATGGACTGATCTTGTGCCGACGGTCCTCTCTATAACCCGCCTCTAATAGGCGGGTTTTTTTATGGTGCTGTTTGCACCGCATTGAAATAAGGTAATAAAATCTCATTAATATGCTGCATACCCGTGGTAATAATGGTGTCTTTATTCGGGGTAGTGTGAATCAGTTGATAATTAATCCAGAAGGTGAGAATAAAAATAATTTGTTCTACTAAATGTTCTAGTGTTGCGGTGTTAACTGCTAGCGCGCCGTGAGCTACATAACTTTTTAATACCTGCCAAGTCGCTTTTTTTTGTTTGTCTACCAAGCGTAAAAAACGTCTTTTCAATTGGATATCTTTGCTGATGAGATGATTTAAATCGCGATAAAAAAATCGATATTCCCAGGTGGTATCGAAAATTAATTGCAGCATCAATTGATGGTCACCCAAGCTTAAAAAACTGGCTGCCGATGCTTCCATTGTTTCGGACATGCTGCGTTCAAATTGCTGAAAGAGCTCATGTATGATGTCATCTTTATTACGGAAGTGATAGTACAAATTTCCTGGGCTGATATCCATTTCATGGGCTACATCGACGGTGGTAATATTCGGTTCACCCTTATCGTTAAATAGCAGCAAGCTAGTGGTTAAAATACGATCTCTAGTTTTCATGAGTTTAGATACCGATGACGTTTGGGATGTTTGGGCAAAAGTAGCTGAAGTGTGATGGGGTCTTGATAGGGCGTCAAGGTGAAAATTCTTTAGCAAACCAAACATTGCGTCTCTTGACAGAAGACAAGATAATGCCGCCTCTTTTTCTACAATACCTGCTGTGAGGAAAAATACATGAGCGATATCTCTGCCAAAGAAACTTGCATTATGCGCAATTGGAAAGAAAGTGAAGCTTTGGCTGAAGCGATGATTCCACTCATTGGTAAACTCTACCGTGAACGTCAAGTGGTCACTAATATTTTAGGGCGTCCGTTGGTGAATCAATCGGTGATTGAAATTATTAAATCTCATCGTTTTGTGCGTCAGGTAGAAAGTCAAGAATTACAACTTAAAGACAGTTTTCCCATTTTGCAGGCTTTGGCAGCGTTAGATAATTTGGGTGTCAGCCGGGTGGATATTGGTCGCTTAGCATTAAAATATTTAGCCACTGATCAAACACAAAATATGGCTGAATTTGTGCGCGATCAAGTATTGAATGCAACCCACGGGAAATTTGCCACCTTTGAACCGCAAGATGTAGTTTTATACGGTTTTGGTCGCATTGGTCGTTTGTTAGCGCGTATTTTAATTGAGAAAGCCGGCAGCGGAAATGCATTGCGTTTGCGTGCCATTGTGCTGCGTAAAAGTTCAGAGGACGACTTAATTAAGCGCGCCAGTTTATTGCGCCGTGATTCCGTTCATGGCCCTTTTCAAGGCACTATCACGGCTGACACTAAAAATAATATTTTAATTGCTAATGGTAATTATATTCAGGTGATTTACGCCAATGCGCCCGATAGCATCGATTACACACAATACGGTATTAATAACGCCATTGTAGTGGATAACACGGGTATTTGGCGTGACAGTGAAGGTTTAGGTTTACACTTAAAATCTAAAGGCGTTGCTCAAGTATTATTAACAGCGCCGGGTAAGGGCGCGATTAAAAATATTGTTTTTGGTGTGAATCATGATTCCGTTACAGCAGATGATACTATTGTGTCTGCTGCCAGCTGTACCACCAACGCTATTGTACCGGTATTAAAAGTGATTCAGGATCATTGGGGTATTGTCGCTGGGCACGTAGAAACTGTGCATTCTTATACCAATGATCAAAATTTAATTGATAATTTTCATAAAGGTCATAGACGAGGTCGCAGTGCGCCGCTCAATATGGTGATCACAGAAACGGGTGCAGCAAAAGCCGTTGTCAAAGCATTGCCAGAATTAGAGGGTAAACTCACCGGTAATGCCATTCGTGTACCCACACCGAATGTATCTATGGCGATTTTAAATTTAGAATTAGAATTTTCCGATCAAGAAATAAGTAAAGAGGCCATTAATGATTTTTTGCGCCGTGTTTCTTTATATTCACCGTTGCGCAAACAAATTGATTATGTGAATTCACCTGAAGTAGTTTCTACGGATTTTGTGGGTTCTCGTTATGCCTGTGTGGTGGATGCTCAGTCCACCATCGTCAATAAAAATCGTTGCGTGCTTTATATTTGGTATGACAATGAATTTGGTTACAGCTCACAAGTCATCAGATTGCTACAAAAAATGGCGGGTATTTCCTACGCAGTGATTCCAAAAGATGAATTTGAAGTGTCCTTGAAAGGGCACTGATCAATTTAATTGATTTTTGACAATCAATTTCAGGTAATCGCCGCCACTGTTTATTTCAGCTATGGAAGCAATTTCACCTCGCTCAAGGATGACGCGCTTATGAAGCATCGGATAAAAAATCTCTAACTTAAATAAGTCTCCCAACAAATCCCCCCTCTTTTTGAAAGAGGGGGTTAGGGGGCGTTAAATTTCCCCCGCTTAGCGGCCAAAGCCGTTTACAAAATATCGCTAATCGACAATAATCTTGCCCCATCGTTCAATATTGAAATTACTTATCGTAAAAACCAAGGAAGGCTACTTTTGAAAACATTTTTTTTGTTCTTAACCCTTCTACTGTTGAGTTTTGCAGTCTCCGCACATGCTGAACCGGCTGCGCCTAAATCTGCGGCTTTTCCTATTTACCCCAAACCCATTCCAAAAGATTGTTATGTTCTTCTTAAAAGTAAAGGCTGGCCGCATGTTGTTGAAAGCGGAGATTATCCTGTCTGTTGGGCTGTATTAAAAAATATGAATAAATTCTGCAATGAACCACCGCAATATGAGCGACGTAAATTACATCCTACTACGACCAATTTAAAAGAACCTAATTGGCAGCCGATGGATCCCAGGCAGAACATGGATATTATTAAAGAATTTCTCAGTCCGGGATATTCACAAAATATGTCTGTTAAAGCGGCCACCGTTGCAGGATATCTGCCTAGGGTTGAAAAACAAATGAATAATGGTGACCTCAAACTGTTTTCAGCGGATATTGATATTGACAACCGCGGCTTAAAAACGGTTTATCGAGCAGAACATCTTATGTCAAGCGACGACTATATAGAATATTTAGTTGCCGAATTTAAACAAAGAAGACCTTCGGATCATTTTGATGGAATTTTTTCTGTAGGTGATTTAGTTTCATTTAGAAAAAGTTGGTACTTCATAAAATTTCATTCATATGAAAAATATTTCACGGTAAAAGAAGTTTCCAGAGCAACAGAAGGTGACGCGGGCGTTTTAACTCGTTGTACCTTTCAACATATCAATGATCGTCCAGGGAGGAAATAATCATGGCTATTGCATTTAACACCTTAACAGAAACCGCTTATCAAACGTTGCGCTATACACTCATTAAACAAGTGGAAGAAAGTGGTAATGTGAGTTTAACGCCCTATGTGGATTCAGTGGGTATTCCTACTATTGGTTTTGGATTTAATATTGGTGCTAATGCACAAGCCATTTTAAAAGGCTTGGGGAGTGAACGTCCAGAAAACACTGCAGAGCAAATATACGTTAATCGAATTGCTGCCATTGGCAACACGACATATCAACAAACTGCCGAAGGAAAATTAAAACTACAAGCAGACTTAAATAAAGTCATGGCAGACCGCGCAAAAGATCCGAATATTACTGGTGTCAAACGTTCTACTTTTTCATTTGTAAATGAAAGCGAAATTAAAAGTGTATTTAATGCGCTTTCTGAAAAATACGAAGATACTATTCTGAGATGGCAAAACCAAAATGGCCTCAGCAATATTCCTTTCTCTGCCGAGCGCGCGGTAATATTCTCCTTCGCTTACGGTTCCAGAAATTTATTGGGTGCTGGTTTAGCTTCTGCGATAAGAGATAACAACCGCGCAGAAGCTTGGTATGAAATTAGATATAACTCTAATGGTGATAATCAACATGCCAAGCGTCGTTATTTAGAAGCAGAGATTTTTGGTTTATACAGAAATGGCACTGGCCCTGCTAACAAAGACGAAGCCTACAACGTTTATCAAATGTTTACAGCGCAGCGCAGCGACATATTAACCTATGAAAACAGCTACGAAAGCCAAATTAGTCAGGCTAATTTAGAATTGGCTGAAGCGCAATTAACTCAATACCATGTCAATATCTTAAGTGATGAATTAAAAAGTGCCGCCACCTTACTCTCCAATGTTTACGGTCAAGGTCGTATTTTTGATTCCTTAAGCATTCAAGCAGCCAGCAGCGAATTAAAAAATCTTACCGGTGATAAAAATTCATCTAACACCAATGATTTATTATTGGGTGATAACACCCATAATAATTTAAATGGCGGTGCTGGTTCCGATGTGTTAGCCGGTGGATTAGGCAATGATAATTTAAACGGCGGCGCCGGCAATGACAAACTTATCGGCGGCACGGGTTTCGACAGCTACATCATTTCTGGCAACGACACAGTGATTGATTCTGATGGTAAAGGCAGTATTCAAACCGATACAGGTATTTTTATTCGCAGTGATGGGAGTGAAGGTGAATTGGCTATTAACGATGAAATAATTAATTGGAAGTTAGTGGCATAAATATTATTAAAGTCTGAAAGGAAGTACACGACATGAAAACGAAAATACTTATTCCATTTTTAATCACTGCATTATTTATTACTATTGCACAACTCAGTCATGCAGCAAGCTTTAATTGCGCAAAAGCTGCTAGCAAAGTTGAGAAGATGATTTGCTCTGATTCTAATCTTTCTAGACTTGATGAAGAAATGGCTACAGTCTACAAAAAAGTATTGCAAATGCCATCTAATCAGCCGGACATGTGGAGCGATATCGCAAAAGATCAGCAGCGGAACTGGTTGAAATATCGAAATGAGTGCCAGAATATCATTTGTTTAAAAAAAGTCTACAAAGCAAAACTCATTGCTTATAAAGGATTTATTGCCGATGAGGATCCTTCATTACTCAGACACTACATTGCCAAACCCAAAGATATTAAGCGTTGGGATAAACCACTTTGTGATGCGTTTCAACAGTATTTGGATAGCTTTCCGCTAAAGGATAATTATTTAGGTTGTGGATTAAAGCCATCACTCACTTTTAAAGATTTTACCTTTCCGCAGTGGCAAAAATTAGATCCAAGAAAATATTCCGATGTACTTAATCAGATCAACTATCCTATTCGCTTCACGCCACTTGAAATGAAAAGCTTAACCGATCAAGAGAAGCTTGGACGATTATTAAAATCTGAACCAGGCTATGAGCTATATACAACAAAAATAGATGTCGATAATGATGGAAAATTGGAAACGATTTATCGACAGGATAACCTTATTTGTAAAAGGCCATTTAGTAGAAAAGCCCAGCCCAATGAATCTAGAGCAGCGATTTTTAACTCAGAGACTAATGAGGTTAATCCAAATTCTCTTTATCGCGAATTTCATAGTAATTTCTTTTTCTATCAGGGAAAAACTTATTCAGCTGCTTGGGGGACGTCCCGTATCAAGTGATATGGATAGGAATGGAATTCGGGTGGGGGAGTGGCATGTAGTTACTGTTAATACATGCTCTTTTAGTTATCAACCGATCGACCAATAGATTAAAAAATTAATGCCTATTTTCAAGGAGAATATGAGATGACTATCATTTATCACACGCTGAATACCGCAGACTACGAACAACAACGCTGGATGGCTATCAAGCAGTCAGAGAGCGCAGAAGCTGAGCCGTATTATGATAGTGTGGGCATCCCTACTATTGGTGTTGGCTTTAATTTAAAAAACAGAGAAATTCGTTCAGCAGTATTAAGTGCTTTTGGTTTTGAGGTAGAAAAAAATAAATTGTCTGCTGCGGCATTGTTGCGAGTGATGATCGATTAAATTTAACCGGCGGTAACAGTAATGATTTACTTATTGGTAATGCATTAATTAATACGCTAAATGGTGGTAGCGGAGATGATTTACTTTATTCCGGCGCCGGCAATGACAAACTCATCGGCGGCACAGATTTCGACAGCTACATCATTTCTGGCAACGACACAGTGATTGATTCTGATGGTAAAGGCAGCATTCAAATTAATTCCAACACTGCCGGTTCCGCTCGCGAGACAGGTTATCGAACTCGAATTTATGCTTCAGAAGATGGCGCTTTTAGATATTCCCTAGAAGGCAATCGCTTAACGATTCACAGCGCAGGTCAAACTGCGGTTGTCAATAACTGGTATCAAGATGAACTCAATATTCATTTAGAAGATCAACAAAAAGATGACGATGATAAGAAAAAAGGCGGTGGTCAAGGTCCGGAGCCGGGTGGCCCTACACCGGGAGGCCCAGGTAATCAAGGTGGCGGTGCAGGTAATCAAGGCACCACACCGGCACGTCGAGATCCCTTAGCGCTGGATTTAAATAACAACGGCATTGAAACGACCTCAGCCCAACAACAAATCATCTTATTTGACCACGATGGTGATGGCATCAAAACCGGTACCGGCTGGTTAAAACCTTCGGATGGTTGGTTAGTATTAGACAGAAATAACAATGGTGAAATTGATAACGGAGGAGAATTATTTGGTGTAGACACGATTAAATCCGATGGTCAAAAAGCGCTGAATGGATTTGATGCCTTAAAAGAATTAGATACTAACAAGGACAGCAAAGTAGACGCATTAGACACAGCCTTTCAATCACTACGCGTATGGCAAGACCTCAACCAAGATGGTATCAGTCAAGCAGATGAATTAACGACGTTAGATCAGCAGCATATTATTGCCATTGGTGTGCAATCCACCAATACAAATATCAACGTAGGCAATGGCAATATTCAAACCGATGCAGGTATTTTTACGCGCAGTGATGGGAGTGAAGGACATACTGGTGAAATCAGTGAATCCGCAACAGCGAATTTAGATTTATTAGTCAACACCTTCTACCGTCAATTTACCGATCATATACCACTAACAGAGCAAGCATTAGCACTGCCAAAGCTGCATGGATCCGGTCAAGTACGAGACCTCTCAGAAGCCATCAGTTTATCGCCAGAACTGGGTGATATTGTGCAAACCTATCTGCAACAAACCAATCGTGAGAGTCAATGGAATTTACTCGATGACTTCATTTCCAAATGGGCCAACACCTCTGGGATGAAATCTCTCAAGCAGCAAGCAGATGACCTAGCAGAACAAGGCGTCCAGCTCACCTACATGTTAGCTGGATCAGGTGATAATACCCCCGAGAATAACGAATTTATTAGAAAGTTGGGCATTGTCGAACGCTTTATGGGATTTACCTATGGTGGTGCCCAAGGCCAAGCACGCTTAACACCGCTGGATCAAAGTTCAGGCCACCTAAGCGTTTTTTTAGATCCATCACAAATGGCGCAAATTAATTTAGCCTATGAATATTTCAAATCTGATATTTACAATGGACTGGTATTAAACAGTCGTTTATCTAATTACTTGGATCAAATAAATTTCACTGCGGATGAACAAGGCCTTCACTATAATTTCACCGCACTAGAAGATGCATTCAAGCAAGCATTTCAGAGAGATCAAACTCAAGCAACAGTCGATCTACTAGAATTTATAAAAACCACAGGGGCAACGCATCTTGCCGCATTAGGTTGGGATGGCATTAGTTTTTTAGTGAATCAGCTCAACTCGTTAGGGGATTCAGCAACACAATTAGGTGCTTGGACTATTTTACGAGCCAGCGCTAGCGCAAACAACGTCATCATAGGCACTGACAAAGCAGAAATCTTTTTGGGTAATGACAATGGCAACACCCTCTATGCTAACGCCGGCGATGATATTCTCCTGGGTGGCAAGGGTAATGATTACTACATCATTGATCATGCAGAAAACCAAGTGATAGAAAAAAATAACGAAGGCATTGATACGATTCAAAGCGCAATCAACTATCGGCTAGCTGACAATGTAGAAAATCTCATCCTATTAGATAACGTACAGTATGGCGCAGGAAATAACCTAAAAAATAACATCACCTCCTATGATTCAACCGATAACACCCTGTTAGGTTTGGGAGGTAATGACACCCTCACCGATGCTCGTGGTAACGACACCCTCGATGGTGGTACGGGGAATGACGTGATTCACAATAACGGTGGAACAAAGGATCTACTCATTGGTGGTAAAGGTAATGACACGATTGAGTCTGGTAACGGCGCAGACACCTACCTATTCAATCGAGGGGATGGTCAAGACCTCATCATAGATGATGGCTACAGCAGCGCTTATTGGGGCGAGATTGCAGGAGATGACCAAATCCAATTCGGTGCGGGTATTACTGCCCATGATTTAAGTGTGCGCTCCCATGAATACGACCTGATTGTCACCCTAAACAATCCAACTAATGCTGCAATTCAAGACCAAATCACCCTTCAAAATTGGTTTAGCACTGGCAAGAACGCTCAAATTGAACAATGGGTTTTTGCCGATGGTTCCATAATGACCGCAGATCAAATCACAGAACTCAGCCGGATCATTTATGGCACTGAAAATTCAGACACCTTAGAAGGATCTAACAGCAACAATACTATTTTTGGTTTAGGCGGCAACGACACCCTCACAGATTGGGATGGCAACGATGTCATCGATGGTGGTGCAGGTGACGACACCCTCACAGATACCAGTAATAACGTCATTTATGGTCATAGTGGCAGTATCGGTGGTGACGATATTCTTAAGGGGGGTGACGGCAATGACACCATTACAGATACCAGTGGTAACGACACCCTAGACGGTGGCGCTGGGGACGACATCCTCATCGATCGCAAAGACGATGAATCCTTAATGGATCAAAACAATTGCTTAATAGGCGGTGATAGTAACGATAACATTAGCTTTAGTGCATACACCCACAACACCATTGAGGGGAATTCTGGCAATGACTGGATTCGATACAATGGCGCTAGTGATGCTTCAGCCCACTACAGCAACACAATTTCCGGTGGGCTGGGAAATGACACCCTACAGGGTAGCGCTGCCGCCGACACCTACCTGTTTAATCGGGGGGATGGCCAAGATCTCATTCAAGATGATGGTTACTCTATTAAAGCTTACTGGCAATATCAATTTGTTGGACTCAATGCCCTCGACCGCATTCAATTCGGTGCTGGCATTACCGCTAATGATTTAATCGTGAATCGCAATGGCAGTGATTTAATTGTAAAAATAAACGATCCCAACAACCCCACAAGCAATGATCAAATTACCCTTCGATATTGGTTTACCGACCCTGTATTTCAAATTGAGCAATGGAATTTTGCCGATGGTTCCCACCTAACCGCAGATTACTTCACTGCCCTTGGTGCAGTGATCACCGGTACCGAATCTGCGGATAATCTAGTGGGTTCCTGGGATGGATGCACCATCCTAGGCTTAGGTGGGAATGACACCATTACAGATATTAGCGGTAGTGATGTCATAGAAGGTGGATCCGGAGATGACATCATTACTGATCGCGGTAACGGAACCAATTTACTCAGCGGTGGTGACGGTAACGATACTGTGACTTTCAGCTATTACGCTAACAATACAGTGAATGGCGGCGCAGGTAATGACCTAATAAAAGTAGAATTTATCAGTCGTTATGACGCTTCAACTGATTACAGCAATACCATTTTTGGTGGTTTAGGAAATGATACTGTATATAGCAGTGGTGCTGCAGATACCTATCTTTTTAATCTAGGTGATGGTCAAGATACCCTGCTGGATCAGGGTTATTATGGAAATCAAAATACGCCTATTGCAGCAAACACCCTAGACCAAATTAAATTCGGCACCGGAATTCATGCGAATGATTTAAGCCTGAGCCAAAATAACAATGATCTCATCATCAAGCTCAATAACCACACAACAAATAACCTCACTACCAACGACCAAATCACCCTCCAAAACTGGTTCAGCAACCGCATGTACCAAATCGAGCAATTTGTTTTCGCCGATGGCTCCAGTTGGGACAGCGTCCAATTAGGCACCAGTGCGGCGGATAAACTAACCGGCACAGCCAAAAACGATTACCTCGATGGTGGCCTTGGCGCAGATACCTTAATCGGTGGTTTGGGTAATGATCTCTACATAGTCGACAACACAAGTGACAAAATTACCGAAGCAACCAATGCAGGGATCGATACAGTACAATCCAGTGTTACCTATACCCTAGCCGCCAATGTGGAAAACCTAACACTTACCGGCAACGGACTCATCAATGGGATTGGCAACACACTCAATAATATCCTCACCGGTAACACGGCAAACAATACTCTAGACGGCAAAACTGGCGCAGATACTTTAATGGCTGGTTTGGGCAATGATACTTATGTGGTAGACAACAATTTAGATGTCGTCATTGAGAATCTCAACGAAGGTATTGATCTAATTCAATCCAGTGTGACTTATTCGCTAGGCGCCAATTTAGAAAATCTCACCTTAACAGGCACTTCTGCTATTAACGGTACGGGCAATGAACTGAGCAATAAAATCACGGCTAATGCAGCAGCTAACACACTGACCGGTGGAAAAGGTAACGACACCCTCACAGGCGGTAATGGCAACGATACCTATATTTTTACTGCGGACGATGGCAAAGACATCCTTATTGAAAATGGCGCCAACACCACCAACCAAGATATTCTTATGATTAACAAGCTGACGGAACAACAACTTTGGTTGAGTCATACCCCAAATACCGACAATCTGGTGATTACTCAAATGGGTACCGGCAACAATGTG